>JASFLF010000018.1:0-14430 GCA_050118235.1 Gammaproteobacteria bacterium
TCATTATTTTGCCTACGGCTCTAATTTACATCCGCTTCGATTGCAGCGGCGCATCCCTTCGGCGCAATTGCTCGGAACCGCGACGATCTCGGGGTATAAGCTGTCCTTTGCAAAACGTGGTCAGGATGCTTCCGGCAAAGGTCACATAAAACCTGCCTCACACGGGGAGGTGTTCGGCGCCGTATACCAACTGGATTCAGAACACAAAACGGATTTAGATCATTTTGAAGGCCCGGGTTATGGCCGCACTTCATTTGAAGTAAGCGTAAATCGACAGGCTTATTCGTGCTTTGCCTATGTTGGTTTATCCACTCATCTGGATGAGAGCTTACAGCCTTTTCATTGGTATAAGTCACTCATTATGTTGGGTGCGGAATTCCATGGTTTTCCGGCGAGTTATATCCGAAATATTCAACAAACGCCCTCCATAGCAGACTCTGATCCGCATAGAAGCCGGCTAAACGAGCGCTTGATTGCTGATATTAAAAATTATGATATGACAACATAGCGGCCCGGCAAATTCCTTCTCTTCTTTTGCACTATCTTCCGTCTGCTAAGGCTCGATTGTTGTAAGAGAACACCTGTGGGGTGCGAATTGTCGGGGTCTATGCAACAGCACAAATCGCGGCGCTCGGCTCCGCTCCTACGGCGCGCGACATCGTGATGCATAAATTCAAATCATGTGGTTGACGAAACATTGTCATAGAATGTGCTTTGTCATTCCGAAGTCTAAGGTAACATGCTCAACACGCCACATAGAATTTTCTTCTGTTACGCTGCCATCTCCGTTACAATGGCACGAAGGATAACGCCGATCTCTTTTCGTCAATGAAACTTCAACCAATGTAGCCACAAAAAACAACCATATGGATCATTTCATTTGGAACGTCACCCCGGAAATTTTTTCCATTGGACCTATAACCGTACGCTGGTATGGACTGCTATTCGCCACCGGCTTTATTTGCGGTTATTATTTGATGCGATGGATATACCGACGCGAAAATAAAAACGTAGAAGAGCTGGAAAATTTATTACTTTACGTAGCGGCAGGGACGGTCATTGGTGCACGCCTGGGTCATTGTTTGTTTTACGATCCGGCTTTTTATCTCAGCCATCCATGGAAAATCCTGGCGATCTGGGAAGGGGGCCTTGCCAGCCATGGCGGCGGGCTTGGTGTGTTAATCGCGGTGTATATCTATTGCCGCAAACATGCAGTGCCCTTCTTATGGCTCATGGATCGGCTAGCCATTACGGTTGCGCTCGCCGGGTCATTTATACGCCTGGGCAACGTATTTAATTCGGAAATATTAGGCAAGGCCACGGACGTACCTTGGGCGATTGTTTTTCAACGCGTGGACTCCGTACCCAGACATCCCGTTCAGCTGTACGAATCCTTATCCTATGCCGTGATCTTTTTGATGGTTTTACTCATCTACAAGTTCTTTAGCGACAAACTAAAAAACGGATTTCTGTTGGGTGTCACTATCGTGCTGATTATCTCCGCCCGAATCGTTCTGGAGTTTTTTAAAATGCCACAAGCGCATTACCAAACAGGACTGGATCTGAGCGTGGGTCAGTTGCTGAGTATTCCCTATCTGATTGCGGGCTTTGTGTTTATTTATCTGGCGCTGCGCAAAGGTAAGAAAGAATAATTGGGGGGGTAGCGAATCTTTTGGTGCCCCCTTCTACAAGGGCAACATCGGATTACCGCTCAAACCTCCGGCTCCATTGCAATATAACCACAGGGACATTCGTTGGCACACAATCCACAGCCTTTGCAATAGGTATAATCAAACACGTAGTGTGAGCCATCACTGGCGGTTTCCTGGGTTTTAAGTACTGCGGAGTCCGGACATAAAGTCCAACAGTTATCACAAGCCAAACAGTTGCCACAGGAGAAACAGCGTTGCGCTTCATGGGTGATGTCCGCGGCCGGCAGGGTTTTCACGATCTCTTGAAGGTCCGCTCGATTGGAAACATCCAGAGTAGGCTCGACAGGGCGTGGGGCGTTTTCATAATAGTGGACGTTGATACTGTCATAGCCAATAATGTCATCGGAATTTTCACCTTGCGCCACAGGCTCACTAGTACGTATATAAGCGTCTATGGCAGCGGCGGCGCGCCGACCATGCCCCACAGCAGCTGTCACGGTGCCGGCACCCACGGCATCGCCACCGGCAAATACATTGGTTTGATGCTGCACACGAAAAGAGGGCTCCACTTCAATAACGCCTTTGTCGTTCACGATGGTTTCCATACCTTGTTCATCGACGATTTGCCCGATAGCCGGGATAACATGCTCCACTTTGAGCACGGTTTCCGTGCCTTCGAAAGCCACCCGCTGCAATCGACCTTCGATGTCCGGCAGCTTTTTCATATGCACCAGTTCAATACCCACCACTCGTTCACCACGTAAAATCAGGCGGCGTATGCCGCGGTGTTCATGAATGATGACGCCTTCTTCCAAGGCTTGCTGGATCTCCCGCGATGTCACGTCCATGGCGTCTTCATCCGGTACGCCCGGCGCGGGGATCGCCTTGTGCGCCACCAGATGCACTTCCGGCACGCCGCAGCGGCGCAATATGCGGGCGATGTCCACGGCGGTATTGCCGGCCCCGACGACGGCGGCGCTTTTTTGCACCGGCACCGTACCCACGGTGGTCCATTCCTTTAACAAATCCAGCGCCTGATGCAAGTCCCTAGGCACTACACCATCGACGGCCCAAGGCCGGCTTTTCTGATTTCCCGGGCCCAGGAATATGGCCTGATAATCGCCCTGCAATTCCACCAATGACAAGTCCCGGCCCAAGCGTTTATTGGGCTCAAAAGTGATGCCACAAGCCAGGATACGCTCCACTTCGCCGTTCAGCACATCCCGTGGCAAGCGGTATTCGGGTAGCGCTGATTGTAAGGTGCCGCCTGCGTTGGGCATGGCATCAAACAGTGTCACTCCATAACCCAAGCGGTTAAGTTGGTAGGCGCAGCTCAAACCGGAAGGGCCGGCGCCGACCACGGCAATGTGCTCTTTTTTGTTGGTACCTTGGTGGGTAGGCAGGGCCCAATTGTTTTCCAGCGCCTGATCCCCCAAATAGCGCTCCACGGCATGAATGGCAATGGTTTCATCGTAGTGGCCACGGTTGCAGGCCGTTTCGCAAAAATGGGGGCACACCCGGCCGGTAGTGGCGGGCAAGGGATTAACGTCTACAATATGTAGCCAGGCTTGCTGCCAGTGACCGGCTTCCACCAACGCCAAATAGGCTTGCGGATCTTCTCCCGCGGGGCACTTGGCGTGGCAGGGGGCGCTACGATGGGCGTGCACCGGTTTTTGTACCCGCCACGAGCCGGTCGCATAGCTTAAGGTAGTCCCGGGTTTTGCGTACCCGCCTCGGGTATAAATCGCCATGGTATTCTCCTACAACGTTATGCTACGCCCAGCGGATTCCACCGCGGCGCACGGTATCACTGCCTTCGGTGTCCCAATCGTCCGCCTCGTCAGCCAATAGCCCATACACTTCGATATTGTGATCCGCCAAGGCTTGCAAATGCTCTAATTCTTTTTGCGCGCGATAGTCGTCTTTAAGCAGGTGTTTGAAGCGCCCTTGAGTCATAAAATATTCTTTGACCGGTTTCTTGGTGCGAATGGGCATGACGGCGGTGACTTCGCCGCGCTCCAATTCTATGATGGGAAATAAACCGGTTTGCACCGCCAGCCTGGCCACTTCAATACTTTTCGATCCGTCCATACCCCAGCCCAACGGACACGGTGAGTGGATCTGCAAAAACGTCGGCCCTTCTATAGCCAGGGCGCGGCGCACTTTTTTGCGGATGTCCGAAGGGTAAGCCACCGAGGCGGTGGCCGCATACGGGCCATGATGGGCGGCAATGATAGAGACAATATCTTTTTTCAAATGCCGTTTTCCCATGCGCGCTTTGCCCACAGGTGATGTGGTGGTCGCTGCGGCATGAGGTGTGGAACTGGAGCGCTGAATGCCGGTGTTCATGTAGGCTTCGTTATCAAAACACACATACAACACATTGTGACCGCGCTCCAGCATGCCCGACAGGGCTTGAAAACCGATATCAAACGTGCCGCCGTCACCGCCAAAGGCCAACACTTTAGTGCGTTTACCCATGGCTTTTTGCGCCGCTTCCACACCGGCGGCAATGGCGGCGGCGTTTTCAAACAACGAATGCAACCATGGCACCCGCCAGGCGGACTCCGGCCAAGGCGTGGTGAACACCTCCAGGCAGCCGGTGGCGTTACTCACAATAACATCCGGACCTGCCGACTCCAGCACCAATCGCGCCGCCAGCGCTTCACCGCAACCCAGGCAGGCGCGGTGACCGGAAGTGAGGCCTTGAAAGCGGGGTTGATGACTACGTAGTATATCCAACTCTATTGAATCTTTTTCATCTGCGGTTTCCATTCTGTATCGACCTTAAGGTTAACTAAAACGATAATATCCATGGCTGTAGGAGCGTACCTATGGGCACGACTTGTAGAATTTGAACCACCGCCGCAAGTCGCACCCCTTAGGGACGCTCCTACCGATCCGCCGGAGCGAGTTTATCCAATTCCACATCAAAAATAGCGAAGCGTTCCGGTTCTTGTTTATTAATAGCGGTAATGATCCGCGGATAAATATCCATGGGAATGTCGCGTCCGCCCAAACCGGCGGCATAACTGTGGATGCGAGGCGCTTCGGCCATACCGTACAGCGCTGCACGTAATTCGTTAGCCACAATGCCGCCGCCACCCGGCGACAACGCCCGCTCCAGCACAACGACATCCGTCAAACCTGCGCAGACTTTGGCCAGTGCTTGCTGCGGGAAAGGCCGGAAAGAGCGCAAGCTGATTAATTTTGTGGGACCCGCTTCGGGGTATTCTTCTATGGCGTCCGCCAGCGTACCCAAGGTGGAACCTAAGGAAACTATCCCAATGCGTGCATCCTCGGCACCTTGTACGGTCAGCAAACCACCACACTTTCTACCGGTGAGTTCCTGCCAGCGTTCATCGGCTTCGATGATGACATCTTTGGCTTGCTCCAAGGCTTTGTGATGCGAGTGCCTTGCCTCGGTAAAATAATCCGGAGACACCAGCGTACCCATGGAGATCGGTCGTGCGGCGTTCAACGCTCGCGCGAATTGAAAAGGCGGCAAATACTGGTCCACCAGCGCCTGTTCGGGCACATCGATGGCCTCCAAGGTATGGGTGAGATTGAATCCGTCCACGCACACCATCACCGGCAACTCGGTTTTTTCGGTGATGTAAAACGCTTGAATAGTCGCATCCACCGCTTCTTGATTGTCGGCACAAAACAATTGAATCCACCCGGCATCGCGCACTGCCATTGAATCCTGATGGTCGTTCCAAATGGACAAAGGGGCTGACACCGCGCGGTTGGCGCAAGTCAATACCAACGGCAGGCGCAAACCGGCGATGTTGTATAACACTTCGCTCATTAACAAGATACCTTGGGAAGAGCTGGCCGTGTATGCTCTTGCGCCCGAAGCGGCGGCGCCCAACACTACGGAGGCGGCGGAAAACTCGCTCTCCACACTCACCAATTCACAATCCAGCTGGCCTTCGGCCACCAGTTTGGAGATGTTCTCGACAATATGAGTTTGCGGTGTAATGGGATACGCGGCTACCACGTGCGGCCGGCATAAGGCCACCGTTTTTGCAATGGCTTGCGAGCCTTCAAGGGTGTGCAACATGAATCGATTCCTTCCATTGATCGGCGGGAACTTGATTGGGAATTTCTTCCACCAACGACAGATTTTTTTCTAAAATTTTGCCCGCAAAGCGCTCCGCCAAGGCGTTGTTCAATGCCTTAATGGAACATATACCCGTTAATGTGAGAAATGCCGCGACTAATGCTGTGTTGGGCAGGGGGCGGCCTAAAAACCGCTCGGCGATTTGAGCCGCCGGCAAGGTCAATACTTCCACACCCAACTGTTGTTGCAAAGCTTCGGAGGAGCGAGTGGAGTTAACCAATATCCTGCCGTGCTCGCTTAACCCTTGTAGTACACCGGGCACTTGTAACAAAGCCTGGTCTTGCACGATTAAATACGAAGGATGCAACACCTGGCAGCGTCTTTTCACGGGCACATCGGACATTCTCACAAACGCCACCACGGGAGCGCCGCGGCGTTCGGCGCCGAAACTGGGAAACGCCTGGCCGTAATAGCCCTCATCTATGGCCACACTAGCGAGCAAATAAGCGGCCACCACGTTTCCTTGTCCGCCGCGGCCATGTATGCGTATCTCCAATAGATTTTTCATGGCTGATTGTATATTTATTTTGTGGTGATTAACGATTCAAACAAAGTCAACAATTGATCATCAAGTAGTAAACCATTCTACGCATACTACACCGCCAACGACGTTATTTGAATCACCGATTGTTACTTGCGCAGTAATCAGGCCCCGATCACTCTAGCGACAATCATGACCTTGATGCCGCCCAAATCATGAGTGTATTTTGCGGTTATTTGGTGTGATCGTTCATGGACCTGCATAGCTTAAAGACCGTCAAAGGCACGGTTCCTGCCTATAAAGTAAGAAGCTCGATTCAATCAGACTTCATTCAGACAAGGAGCACTTAATGTCGGCCAATCCGCAATTGCAAGCCATCGTCAGCAACGTGCTGGACTTAAACGTCGAAACCCTGAAACGTTTATTAGTCGATCGCTTGACGTATACCGTCGGCAAAGATCACCACACCGCCACGCCCCGTGACTGGATGCACAGTTTAGCCTATGTGGTCCGGGACCGTCTGGCGGAACGCTGGATGGAAACCATGCGCAGTTATTACGACCATGACGCCAAGCGGGTGTATTACCTGTCGCTGGAATTCCTGCTGGGCCGGGCGTTGACCAATAGTATGTTGAATATAGGTTTTTTTGACACTTGTAAGCAGGCGCTGCAAGAACTGGGCATGGATTTTGAGCAAATTCGCGACCTGGAATTCGATGCCGGCCTGGGCAATGGCGGCTTGGGGCGGCTGGCGGCGTGTTTTCTGGATTCGTTGGCCAGCTTGCACTTGCCCGGCTATGGCTACGGCATTCGCTACGAATACGGCATGTTCCGCCAAGGCATCGAAAACGGGGAACAAGTGGAACACCCGGATAACTGGTTGCGCTATGGCAATCCCTGGGAGTTCCCCCGCCCTGAAGTGTTATATCCGGTGAAGTTTTATGGCAATGTCATTGCCTTTAGAGATGAAAAAGGCCAGCTGCGCAATCAATGGTGTAATACCGAAGAAGTCATGGCAATGGCGTACGATATGCCCATCCCGGGATACAAAACCAACACGGTGAATACCTTGCGCTTATGGTCGGCCAAAGCCAGCCGGGATTTCAACCTGAGTTATTTCAACGAAGGCAATTACATCAAGGCGGTGGAAGACAAAAACCAGTCGGAGAATTTATCCAAAGTCTTATACCCCAACGACAATAACGCCGAGGGGCGGGAGTTGCGCTTGAAACAGCAATACTTTTTTGTCTCGGCGGCCATTCAAGACATTCTCTACCGCTTTAATAAACAATATGACTCATTCCGGCAGTTACCCGACAAAGTCGCCATTCAACTCAACGACACCCACCCTGCAATCGCCATCGCCGAATTGATGCACATATTGGTGGACCATTATCAAGTGGAGTGGAACGAAGCCTGGGCCATCACCCAGGGCACCTTTGCCTATACCAATCACACCTTGTTGCCCGAAGCCCTGGAAACCTGGCCCGTGGAACTCATGGAAAAAGTTTTGCCGCGCCACTTACAGATAATTTATGAAATCAATCACCGCTTCCTGCGCGATGTCATTCATTGGCGCCCGGGCGATATGGGCTTGTTGCAACGCCTGTCCATCATCGACGAAAACCATGGCAAACGAGTACGCATGGCGAACTTGGCCATTATAGGCAGCCATACCGTCAATGGCGTCGCAGCATTGCACAGCGAACTTTTAAAAACCCATCTGTTCAATGATTTCGATGGGTATTACCCCGGCAAATTCATCAATATCACCAATGGCATCACCCCACGACGCTGGTTGAATTTGGCCAATCCCAAACTGGCCAAACTTATTTGCTCTTACATCGGCGACGCATGGCTGGTTAATCTCAATGAATTGAAAAAGCTGGTATTGCTGGCGGATAACGAGGACTTTCGGGAAGATTTTATACTGGCCAAGCAATACAACAAAATCCGCCTCGCCGAGCTTATCCGAGAGCGGCTGGGTATCCACGTTAACCCTGATTCGCTGTTCGATGTGCAGATAAAGCGCATTCATGAATATAAACGGCAATTGCTGAACCTTTTGCATGTCATTACCTTATACAACCGTATCCGCCGTAACCCGCAAGGCAACCACACACCGCGCACCGTAATTTTCAGCGGTAAAGCCGCGCCGGGTTATGTGCAGGCCAAGCTGATTATCCGTTTGATCAACGATGTGGCGGATATCATCAACAACGATCCGGCAGTGGGTGACAAACTAAAAGTGGTATTCATTCCCAATTACGATGTTTCCACCGCCATGCAAATCATTCCCGCCGCCGATTTGTCCGAACAAATCTCCACCGCCGGTACGGAGGCCTCGGGTACGGGTAATATGAAACTGTCACTCAATGGCGCACTGACCATTGGCACGCTGGATGGCGCCAATATCGAAATCCGCGAAGAAGTGGGTGCGGAAAACTTTTTTATTTTCGGGCTCACCACCGCCGAAGTCGACCAATTGCGCCGCAATGGTTATAACCCTTGGCATTTTTACGACAATAACGAAGAACTCAAAGCCGTGCTGGACATGATTAACAACGGCTATTTTTCACCGGATGATACCGGCCGCTACAAAGCGATTTTTGACAGCCTCACCTACCACGGCGACGCCTATTTCTTACTAGCGGATTACAACGCCTATGTGGATTGTCAGGAAGAAGTGGCCAAACTGTACAATGATCAGCAGCGATGGCACCGCAAAGCCATTTTGAATTTCGCCAATATGGGTAAGTTTTCCACCGATAGAACCATCGACGAATACGCGAAAAAAGTCTGGCATATCACACCCGTAGTGCGTGGTTGAGTTTGGCCCCAACCACTCCCACTATAAATTATTTTGATCATCAAAGTGATTGTGTGATCGTGTTCACAACATTGTCATAGGGCACTACAGCAGGGATTAATAGGCGCTCTATATACAGTGATTTGGTATTTGCATTACCGGAACAATGATCTAAAATCAGTTGGTGCGCTGCCATTTTTTCGCTAAAATGCCGCGCAGTGCTTTTTGCAGCAATTTCTTGAAGGTTATTTCGGCAGGTCTTCCCCCCCACCCGGTAATACGCTTCCCCGATTTTTCTGCGACTAGCCAATCACGTGAGTTCTACTTTACTATTTTTTTGAGGAAATTTTATGGCTACTGGTACTGTTAAATGGTTCAACGAATCAAAAGGTTATGGTTTCATCACTCCCGATGATGGCAGCAAAGATATTTTTGTACACTTCTCGGCGATCAAAATCGACGGATTTAAGAAGCTCAACGAAGGTCAGGCGGTTACCTACGAAATTGAACAAAGCCCCAAGGGAGTGCAAGCGACCAACGTAATGCCAGCCGTTTAATTCCCTCTACTTGTAGTGTCAAAAAAGGGCCTTTTTCTAGGCCCTTTTTTTATAACCTGTACTTAACAACGCTACAATATTGCTACAACAACGCAACATCACTCGAGACTAGAGTATTCTTTCAATCTAAAGGACAGCTCAATGGAAGCATTGCTCTTCGACCTGGACGGAGTATTGTACAAAGGCGAACAAGCCATTGACGGCGCCGCCCAGACCGTGCGTTGGGTACAACAACACAATATCCCCCATTTGTTTTTAACCAACACCACATCGCGGCCGCGCAGCGCGTTAGTTAAAAAACTCGCCTCCATGGGTATCTACATCCATGAGTCACAATTGCTGACACCGGCCGTTGCGGCCTGCCAGTGGATAAAAAGCAAGGTAAAGGGTGACATCGCCTTGTTCATACCCCAAGCCACCCAAACCGAATTTCAAAACCTGACCGTGGCCACCCCTGGACAATGTGAACACATCGGCGCCATCGTCATTGGCGATCTGGGAGAACTATGGGATTTTGCCACCTTAAACCGGGCGTTTCGGTTACTGATGAATGATCCCCAACCGGCCTTGATCGCCCTGGGAATGACCCGCTATTGGCGTGCCGAAGACGGACTGCGTCTGGATGCCGGACCGTTTGTGAGTGCCTTGCAATACGCCAGCGGTCGCGATCCCGTGGTCTTGGGAAAACCGGCGAAACCGTTCTATCAAGCCGCTCTGCAAACACTGGGGGTGCCGGCTGACCAGGTCTACATGATCGGTGATGACATTCGCGGCGATATCGACGGCGCCCAAAAAGCGGGGATCAAAGCCATCTTGGTGAAAACCGGCAAATTCCAAGCCAGCGACTTGAAACTCGGCATCACCCCGTTCGCTTGCCTGGATTCGGTCGCCGATTTGCCCCGGTGGTGGCAACAGAATATTGCCATTCACTAAAATTCACTCTCGCCAGATTACGGGTTATCTTTACAAAGTAAGGTCAAAATTGACCAACATCAGCCAACCGACAATTTGCGCTAATCAACAAAATTTTCTGATCTATATTTAGAGATAAACATATAAACGAGCGCCTGGGATGTATAGGGTTAATGCAGCATAAAGCTCAACAAAAATAATAACAGCCAAAAAATCGCAATAAACCCCCACCTCGCCTCTGGTGTCTCAGTTGGTAACTCTGTATAGCAACTTCCATTGTCAAAGGTAGATTAACAATGAAATTCTGGAGAGCCAATCGCCTACGCGATTCTGTGCGGGAGCGCCGCCTAGACCAAAGAAAACCGTCCACCATTCAGGCGGCCATGTGTTGGGAGCATGACCACACCCGGCAATGCAGGATCACCAGCTTAAGCCTTACCGGCTTGTTCCTTGAGTTAAAAGACACCAACGTCCAGGTTGGCACTTTGCTGCAATTGTTTTTCTATTGCACAATGGATCATTCCAAGAAGCTGTGCAGTGAGTGGGTGCATGTGGTTGGCCAGCGTGAAAATGGTGTTGCGGTCAGTTTTGCCCGGTTTGACAACCAACATCAAAGCAATATTCAGTTGATGTTGCAACAAGCCGCCAACAATACCAGCGTGTTATTGCCCACCAACAAACAAAAGCAAAATCTACCCGGCACTGCGACCAAAACCGCATAACCGCGCGACACCAATTTTTCCCTCGATTACAATACGTGACCATGGATTGGTTCACGCTGTCTCTTATTTGCGCGCTGTCGCTGGCATCCGCTGACGCCTTTACTAAAAAATTCTTTCCACACTATGACGGCGGGGAATTGCTGATCATTCGGTTTGCCGTTCCGGCGATATTGTTGCTGCCATTGGCATTGATTTACCCTATTCCCGCCGTGCCACCTGTATTTTGGGTATGGATTGCCGTCCTGGTGCCGTTGGAAATTCTGGCCATGTTATTGTATTTACTGGCGATTCGCGACAGCCCGTTGCACCTCACCTTGCCGTATCTGGCATTTACCCCGGTATTTAATGTACTCACGGGATTATTGGTACTAGGTGAAACCGTTTCCCTGCAAGGACTATTGGGCATCGTGCTGGTGGTATGTGGCGCGTATTTATTGAACATACGCCAGTTAAAAGCCAGCAACAACCTATTCGCCCCCTTTTTGGCCATCACCAAACAAAGGGGCTCGCGCCTGATGTTAAGCGTGGCGGCCATTTACAGCTTCACTTCCGTAGCCGGAAAAGGCGCGATGCAATATACCACGCCGGAAAGCTTCGGCGCGTTTTATTATGTAGTGATTGGTTTTACACTGGTGCTCGTCACGACGTTCTATAAGCCAACGAAATTACAGGCCATATTTCGCCGGCCCGCACACACCTTGGTTATCGGCGTACTCATGGCCATTATGGTGGTCACGCATTTCCTGGCTCTGTCCATGATAGAAGTGGCGTACATGATCGCCGTAAAAAGAACCAGTTTGTTGTTCAGCATTATTTTGGGCGCCATTTTGTTCAAGGAACGTCAATTGGCGCAGCATTTTATGGCGGGTGTATTGATGGTTAGCGGGGTGGCGTTGATTTTGGTTTAATTACCTATGTTGCCCGGTTCGTGAGCCTGTAACACAATATTAGGCAATAAAATACTCACCACGAAGAACACGAAGAACACGAAGAACACGAAGATTATATTTAGGAAGCCTCTGAATAAGTGTCATTCTGAGCGATAGCGAAGAATCTTAGACCACGAAACTCGAATTTAATCAGGCGGCTAAAAATTGCTTGAAACTTTTGAAATGGTAGAAATGGACTTATTCAGAGCTTCCTTAGTAAAACTTGTTTTTCCCTTCGTGTTCTTCGTGGTGTAATTAAATTCGATAACTTAATCGGTGCCACGATACACACCGAAATTTGAGTATTCACAACCCTCCAATAGCCTGAATCTTATTGTGATGATTCAGCCGGTAAAAACGCCGCAGTTCATTGATCAACGGCTCGTAATGACGGTGTTTTAAAAACCGCTCTTTGATGTGTAAACAGAACTTGCCGGCGAAATAATTGGCGTCACGATAACGGGCCAACTCCTCTTGGTTTAAACGTTCATCAAAGCCGGCGTTTTGAAACAAGTGATAGTGCAAGCCTTGAGGTATGTATCCATTGGATTGCTTTTCCAGTAACAACGCCGCCAATATGAACTTGTCCACTTCGGCTTGCAGTTCCAGTTCCAACAACGATACCGGCCGCTCATACCCCACATTCCAGGTGAAATATAAAAAATGGCTTATGCCCTCCAGCGCCAGCCAAAAATCATGAATATTATGGTTGTGCAGCATTTCGGTGGGGTCGTTTTCTTCCAGACGTTTGATCAAATCGGAGTCCAGATATAAAGCGATGTCGACGTTTTCACCATCCTGGTGAATCAAGAGTTTTTCCGGTAAGTCTCGCGCATTGAGGCTGTTGTCGATCAGTGACACGATGTGCGGATCATCGATTACAAAATCATGGACGCGATGCTGTAACTCAATAGCATAAATGGCTTCCAGTTCACCTTGTAATTTGTTTAGCAGCATTGATCCGCGGTTCCTATGTCACACCTGGCTTATAGCCAAGGAATTACTGCAATTAGTGCTGAAAGTTTGGTTGCGAAGAACTGACCGGTTGTATACCTAAACGCCTTAACTGCCCGGCCGCGCGTTTGCTGCCCGTGCGCATCCAAATTTCATATAAACGCAGTATATCGGCATTAGTCGACAAATTGGATTTTTCGCTGACTTCATTTAACACATCCACAAACTCGGTGAACTTGTCGGTAAGTTCATCGAAAAGCACCTTGGCTGTATCGTTGTGATAAGCGCCCCGCAAAATTTCCGAGACGGTGGAATACGCACTGCCTCCCATAGCGATGTAATAATCCACGTCCACCAGTTTTCGGTTCAAGCTATCGGTGAACACGCCGGCGATAAACAATGCGGTATCGCCCAGCTTTTGTAACAACCGTGTGCGTTCCGTGATATTGGTTTCACTGACAGCGTCGGCATAAATCAACGCCAACGGTTTTAAATCCACCCCATTCTCGCCCTTTTCAAACAGACGTTCACTGCGGGAAAACGCGGTAAGCAAATTAACTAAGTAGTAGGCTGTTTCGGCACTGGCTTGAATTTGTTGATTGGCAATAGCTTCATTCACCGAATCGTGAAAATATTCTTTAATGGAAGTGTTGGTTATCAATCCACCATTACGAGCATCGAAGTCATTCATAGCACTTTACCTCACAGTCAGTCCACAATCATTGCCCATTTTGTTTGTTACGGAGTTTCCAGAAACATACTCCGTAATGCGAGCAATCTAAATGCCAAACTAAGCTTATATATCTACTATCGGAGTATATAAAAGTAAAATTTAGGAAAAAAGCTTATTTTTTACCTAATAATGCGCTATGTTATTCAAAATTTGTCAAAAGTTAGCAGCACTCTCCATAGAGGAGTGCTAATTTTGTAAGGAGTTTGTAGCAAACACTCCAATAATATTGCGGTATATGGGCGTATTTATTTTAATGCCTGATCCCATTTGCACCAGTATTGATTCGCTACGCCGGGTAATGCATGTTTGTAGTGCATGTTTACTAACGTATTATTGTTAGCATTAATAGCACTAAGCTATCAAGGACGATGATCAACCCCATGCCACTAGACCTTTTCACGCTGTTGGAATCTTTCGCGGTGATTTTCCTGGGCGCTGTCGTGCAAGCGGCCACCGGCTTGGGCGCAGGTTTGTTGATTGTGCCGTTTCTGGCACTGATAAATATAGAGTTTGTTCCCGGGCCGGTTATATTCGCCAGCTTGGCTCTATCTTATC
>JASFLF010000019.1:0-14225 GCA_050118235.1 Gammaproteobacteria bacterium
CTGGAAACCTTTCGCGCTTGAGCGTTTTGTTTTCGTCGCGCAAGTTCTCTGCGGGCAGCGGCTTCGGCGCGCGCTTTGTTTACCCGATCCTCTTCCTCAATGGCTTTTTGAACATCGGCAATACGCTCTTTGGCGGGTGCGTAACCGGCGGACAACGCTTTTTTGTAGTTGCTTAACGCCCGGGTATAGTTTACCGGAACGCCTTCGCCTTTCTCATACATCACGCCCAGATAATAAATTGCGCGTTCATATCCACGGTCCGAGGCCAGTTGTAACCATTTCAAGGCGGATTCGTTATCTTTCCGCACGCCATTGCCTTTTAGGTAGGCCAGACCGGAGCGAAAAGCACCTTTGGTATTGCCTTGTTCGGCGGATTTTAAATACCATTTGAAAGCCTCCGCCAAATCTTTATTGACGCCACGGCCTCTTTCCAGCATTTCACCCACGTCATACTGGGCCTCGGCATTGCCGGAAACCGCCATGGGTAAAAGCTCTTTGTATTTTTCTTCCCATATATAATCGCCTTTGTAGGCATAGGCCATAAAGGGCAACGTGAATAATATCAATGTACAGAACATCCTTCTCATAGTGCTACCTTTTTACTGTTGAAAGGAATACTTTGTGTGCTTTGTCACTACGATAGGGTATCGGGAATGACACAAAAAACTTTAGGCTTGGATCAAATCCTTAAATGGGCTGGTAACGGCGAAGATACTGTATTGATGGAGGATTAGAATTACAGGATTGTGGCCTGGAAAGGCGGGGTGTTTGCAGTCAGGCGTTTACTGTTTCGAATTCGTCGTCAAACACCAAACGGGAATTTAAACAGTGGTCCAGCCACTCGCTGAAAAAGCGGTTGATTTGTTGTTTTTCGTTGGCTTGAAACATGTTTTGATTGGGATAGTCGTACAGTGAGGCGAATCGGCCAAAACGTTGAAAATTAAGCACTTCGGCAACTTTGGCGTCATGATAAGTGCGAACTTTCATGACAATTTCCGGTACCCAGCGGCGCATGGAAGCGTGGGTGAACGTCAATGAAAACGCGGTAGTGTATTTGGTTTTCTCCAGAATATGGATTTCCACATGGTGTCCATTGCTTTGCGAGCTGTATTTTAAGTCTCCTTCCAACGTTTCAATAGTGGGCATGACGCGTTGTAGCTTGGCGTAGTTTGCTTCATGCACCGGTGTGGAATTATTTAATGCTCGTCGCCGTTTCATACTTTTTGTTCAAGCTGATATTTTCTAAAGGCTTTTTTAATAACTTACATAATTTAATACATTGTTATCGTTATGTAGAAAACAAGTCACTTCAAGACACCATCAAGAATTTCGATCAATAAATGTACCACATTTTTACCTTTGTGTTATTCATTGATTGCCCAGTCTTGCATGCGGGCGCGTAAGCGGATGTGCGCTTGACTCAACAATTGGCTGATACGCGATTCGCTGACGCTCAACACAGAGCCGATCTCGCGCAAGTTCAACTCGGAGTCATAATATAGCGATACAATCATTTTCTCGCGTTCCGGCAGCGAAGCGATGGCTTCGGCGAGCTTTTCCTGAAAACGCGAGCGTTCCAACTCTTCATGCAGACCGGGACGGTGTTCCACGACCGAGTTGCGTATAGCTTCCTCATCCACACCCAGTTCTTCCCAGCTTATGACTTTGTGGGTGGAGATGTTTTGCAGGGTTTTATAATACTCGTCTTTGGAAATATTTAACAATCCAATGACTTCTTCGTCGCGGGCGTCGCGGCCTTCGCGGTTTTCGATTTCCCGGATGGCTTCGGTAATATCCCGCACTTTACGGTGCACCGATTTGGGCGCCCAGTCGTTGCGGCGCAATTCATCCAGCATAGCGCCCCGTATGCGAATGCCGGCGTAGGTTTCGAAACTGGCGCCTTGGTCCGCGTCGTATTTGCGGGACGCTTCGAGCAGACCGATCATACCGGCTTGCAACAAATCGTCCACCACCACCGTGGCCGGCAAGCGGGCTTTTAAATGATAGGCGATGCGTTTCACTAAAGGCGCATATTGGGTGACCAATTCGTCGTGCAATGAGGATTTTAAATTATCATACATATCATAACCTTAGCTTCGCTGCGTAGAGTGGTTATTGAAATGGGCCAGGGTTTGGTTTGGCGCACTTTCAAAGCTTTAAGCACTTCGGCGTGTACCAAATAAACCTTTAGCACCCATTGTCGGCAGGAATGTAGACCGGCTTAACAAATCCGTGGTTTTTCTGACGAAAGGTAGTGGGGTAGTGCGGCGTGGTAATAGCCGCTAAATGAGAACGGTTATGGGAGGGTTAGCTATGGGGGGGCGGAACTAGTGTACTGCATTTAAAATAATACAATACACTAGATGTCTATGCGTCGCGACGCCCGGTAAAGGCGTGTGACAATGTGCCCACATCGACGTATTCCAGTTCGCCGCCAATGGGCACACCATGGGCGATGCGGGTGGGTCTTTTATGGTAAGAGCGCGCTAAATCTCCAATGTAATGCGCCGTGGCTTCTCCTTCCACCGTGGGATTAGTGGCTAGAATCACTTCTTGAACATCGCTGTTTTGCAGCAGGGTTTCCAACTGGTCCAGGCCCAGTTGCTGCGGTCCTATGCCGTCGATAGGTGACAAATGGCCCATCAGCACAAAATACAAACCATTGTAGTCAGTAGCCTGTTCGATAGCGCGGATATCCGAGGGCGTTTCAACCACGCATAACACACTGCGGTCGCGCTTGGGATTCGCGCATATGCTGCAGATTTCCGATTCGCTTAATGTGCGGCAGGTTTTGCAATGGCCGATTTTCTCGCACGCTTGCACCAGGCTGTGGGCCAGGCGTCTGGCGCCTTCGCGATCGTGTTCCAATAGATGGAACGCCATACGCTGGGCCGATTTCGGGCCCACGCCGGGAAGACAGCGCAAGTCTTCAATAAGCTGTTGGATTAACGGGCTGAAGTCCACGCAGTAGAATCACTTTGCAAACAATCTCTATAACGCTACAAACTAACGTTACAAATTAAAAGGGCAGTTTCATGCCGCCGGGTAAGTTCATGCCCGCTGTCAATCCGGACATGGTTTCCTTGGATTTTTTCTCTATGGCACGGACAGCATCGTTGACGGCGGCGGCAATGAGGTCTTCCAACATGTCTTTGTCGTCATTCATCAAGCTGTCGTCGATGGTAACGCGTTTCACATCGTGTCGGCCGGTCATCACCACTTTGACCATGCCGCCACCGGCTTCGCCGGTGATTTCCATTTTGGCCAGCTCCTCCTGGGCTTTTTGCAAATTTTCCTGCATCGCCTGGGCTTGCTTCATCAAATTACCGAGACCACCTTTCATCATGTTTTCCTCTTTTATTAAAGTGTTTCTGTAACTAATTTCTATAGATTATTTCTGTAGATAATGTATGGATACTGCCAGCTTAATCGATGGGCGCAATGGAGTCCGGTGCAACTTGCGCATCAAATGTATTGATCAGTGTTTTCACGGTTTGATCATTATAAATGGATTGTTCCGCATCATGTTGCTTTTCGGCGGCGCGTTGAGATTTGATTTCCGCGGGAGTGACACCCGAGGTCGCCACCACATTGATAGTCAATTTTACGCCCGGATCCAAACAGGCTTGCAGCGCTTGTAGCAGCGCGGCTTGTCGTGATGGATTCAATAGCTGTCGGCGGGACTCCGCCAGTTCCAAACTAATGTGCTCAGCGGTTTGTTGCTTCAGAGAACAATTTAGGGCAAGTTGTTGGGTGATGCCGGCGACATTGAGACGCTCCACCAGCTGATGCCATTGCAATGCTTTGGGGGCCACTGCATCGGAAGGCACTGCTTCGGCGGTTTTGGTTGCATTTGCCATTGCTTTATCGGTTGTTTGAGTCTTCGGTGGCTGGGGTCTGGCTGCGACGCTAGGAGCACTTTCCCGTACTTGCTGGGAGTCGTCGGTGTTTTGCCGGTTCGCGGATGCGGTTGATTCGACCATCACTGCCGCAGGGCTAGGGGCAGCGTTATTCACTTCCGAAGTTTTTCTCGGTGCCGTATTTTGAAGAGTAGCCCGGACATCCGCGGCCGGGGTGTGATTTGCCCCCGGAGAAGTGTCGCTGACACCGCCGCTGCCGGTGGGTCTAAACGCCAGCATGCGTAATAACACCATTTCAAATCCTATGCGCGGATCGGGTGTCAAGGCCAAATCACGCCGACCAATTAACGCGATTTGATAAAACAATTGCACGTCTTCGGCCGCCATTGAGGTGGCGATGGCGGAAATCGTTTCGTTGTCCATCACACCGCCATCCAATGATTGGGGGCTGATTTGCGCCAATGCCACATGATGTAAATTGGTGATGACATCGTCCAGGACGGCGGCGAAATCAAAGGCGTGTTCAGCCAGGACTTGGGTTTTTTGCATGACGGCCCGGGCGTCGCCACTGGCCAGATATTGCAAAATATCCAAAACTTGGTGTTGGTCGATGGTGCCCAGCATGGCGCGCACTTCTTCGCTACGCACACTGCCGCCGCCATAGGCGATGGCCTGGTCCAGCAAGCTTAAGGCATCGCGCATGCTGCCATCGGCGGCTTTGGCGATTTGAGTCAGCCCTTCGGCGTCGCTGCTGATGTTTTCCGCACTCAATATGTGTTGCAAATGCGCTTGAATTTGCTCCATGGGCAAACGTTTGAGATTAAATTGCAAACAGCGGGACAAAATCGTCACCGGCAATTTTTGCGGATCCGTGGTGGCCAGCAGGAATTTTACGTGCAGGGGCGGCTCTTCCAGAGTCTTCAACAAGGCATTGAAACTGTGCGTGGACAACATGTGTACTTCGTCGATCAGATACACTTTGTAGCGGCCCCGGGTCGGTGCGTATTGCACATTTTCCAACAACTCCCGGGTGTCTTCCACTTTGGTTCGCGAGGCGGCATCCACCTCGATTAAATCCACAAAGCGGCCATCATTGATTTCCGTGCACGCACTGCATTCCCCGCAGGGCGTGGAAGTGACACCGGTTTCGCAATTCAAGGATTTGGCTAGGATACGCGCAATGGTGGTTTTGCCGACGCCGCGGGTGCCAGTAAACAAAAATGCGTGGTGCAGGCGGTCGTTATCCAGAGCATTGATCAGCGCCCGCTGCACATGCTCTTGACCCACCAGTTCCTTGAAATTGCGGGGGCGCCATTTTCGTGCGAGAACTTGGTAACTCATGGATTACATAAATAATTAGTATTGAAATCTCAGTATGGATTCGGGTTTGTTAAACGTTCAGCAGCGGATGCCCGGCACCGCCCGGATGCAGATTGGGTGGTGACTCATACTAGCCACACCCCGGCACACGAGTCTACTGCTACCGCTGCTCCCTTCCGGGCCTGACGGGGTTCACAGCTTATCGTTGCGAGGGGACCAATACAAGTCACCATTGACCGTTGAAAAGCATTTCTTTTTTATTCTTGAGAATGAGTTTGGCGGAGAGGGGGGGATTCGAACCCCCGATACGTTGCCGTATACACACTTTCCAGGCGTGCTCCTTCGACCGCTCGGACACCTCTCCAGTCCAACTGCAGGCCGGTCGTGCGCAGTTGGAAAACGCGCAAGGGTAAACCAGATTGGCCATTGGTGCAATGCCCATTTCTGCACACAATCGGCACGGGCATTCCTCAGGAGTTTTGTCAAGTAAACAGCAAGCCCGTGATGAGCACCGGTAAAACTTCTCAAGGCCATAAGCGGTGTGCCGATAGTGCATTGCGTAACCCGTTAATCACAGATGTTTAGATGGATCTATGAAGCTAATAGTTGGTTTAATACTTGTCATCGGTTGTGTATTGGGAGGATTTGTCTTATCCCATGGCGAGCCAGCGGCCTTATGGCAACCCTATGAGCTATTAGTGATTGGCGGTGCGGCGTTTGGCGCGTTTGTCATTTCCAATCCCGGCAAAGTCATAAAAATGGTGTTCTCCAGTGTTCCTTTGTTATTAAAAGGATCGAAATACAGTAAAGCGTTGTATTTGGACTTACTGGGTTTGATGTACGACTTGTTTGCCAAATCCCGTAAAGATGGTTTGATGTCGCTGGAGGCGGATATCGAATCGCCCAAACAGAGCCCCATTTTTAAGAAATATCCCACAATCCTTGCCGACCACCATGTTATGGATTTTATATCCGATTACCTGCGATTAATGGTAGGCGGTAATATGAATTCTTTTGAATTGGAAAGCCTCATGGAAGTGGAGTTGGAAACGCATCATCACGAAGCGGGGCAAGCGCATAATGCCTTAACCAAAGTATCGGACGGCTTGCCCGGATTCGGTATTGTGGCCGCGGTGTTGGGTATAGTCATTACCATGGCCTCCATCGGCGGCCCACCCGAGGAGATCGGTCACCATGTGGCCGCGGCATTGGTGGGGACTTTCCTAGGGATCTTGCTGGCTTACGGTTTTGTAGGGCCTATGGCCACCATGATGGAGCATCTCGCTCACGAAGAAGCCAAATTTTTTGAATGTATCAAAGTTTGTTTAATTGCCACTTTAAATGGCTACGCCCCCCAAATAGCTGTGGAGTTCGGTCGGAAAACATTGTTTTCCACCGAACGTCCAAGCTTTATCGAATTAGAGGCGCACATTAAGAAAAAAGGTAAATAGTGCGCCGATGCAGCGACTGCATGCAAACCATCGAGTGATATTTCATGGAAGCGGCTAATCCCATAATCGTTAAGCGTGTGAAAAAAGGCGGCCACGGCCACCATGGCGGCGCGTGGAAAGTGGCGTTCGCCGATTTTGTCACGGCGATGATGGCATTCTTTTTATTGATGTGGTTGATGGGTTCGACCACGCCCCAGGAACGGGCCGCGATAGCGGATTATTTTGAAAATCCCAGCGCCATTCAGGGCCCCGGCGGCGCCAGCACCAGCATGATTAAACACGGTGCGGTGGATGCCGAAGTGGCCAGCCACAAAAAATCCGAAGAAGTGAAAGACGAAGTCAAACTGAAAATAATCGAACGTGAGGCCGCAAAAGACCAGCAACGTCTGGATGCGTTAAAAACCGAACTGGAACAAGCCATTCTGCAAAGCGACGCCTTGAAAGAATTCAAAGACCAACTGTTGTTGGATATCACCCCCGAAGGCCTGCGCATTCAAATCATCGACAAAGAGAACCGTGCCATGTTTGACAGCGGCAGTTCCCATCTTAAAGACTATACCAGCAGGATTCTTTATGAAATCGCTAAAATCATCAATAAAGTGCCCAACAAGATCAGTTTGACAGGCCACACCGATGCCACGCCTTACAGCAGCATCCGCGGATACACCAACTGGGAATTGTCCACCGACCGTGCTAACGCTTCGCGGCGGTCCTTGGTAATGGGGGGGCTGGACGCTGACAAAATCGCCAAAGTCGTTGGCTTGTCTTCCACGGTGTTATTTGATTCCGACCATCCCCGCAGTCCGGTGAACCGGCGCATTTCCATGATCGTGATGAACAAGGAAGCTGAAGCATCCTTGTTAAATAGCAGTAACAGCCAACAAATCCAGTCTTCCCAACAAGCGGCCGAATTGGTGACGCCCGAATTGGTGACACAGTCAAACAATACCGGCCCAACGATGTTGCCGTTGGGAAACATTCCAGACGTAAAACCTCCTGTTAAAGCCAATGCATCGCCTAAACCTTTACAATTGCCCAAAGGCAATACTGCTCCCCAGCAAAAATCTGTTCCCACGCCCATTCAATTGCCATTGAAGAAAACCAATTGACGCGAGTGATCTATTTCACCAGATGTAGCCGAAAATAATATGTGACCACGAAGCCACGAAGCCACGAAGCCACGAAGAACACGAAGGAAAGAATAATTAATAGCTGGGGGCGTTGAGCATTCAGGCTGCGTTTCTAGGGGGTTTTATTCAAGTGAGCGCTACGCACTTTTAATTCTTCGTGTTCTTCGTGCCTTCGTTGTTAATAAAAATGCTTGTAAATGCACAAAATTCATCGTTCGCTCAATGGTGATTCTGGGTTAGAATGCGCCTATGTCAGGAAACACCTACGGAAAATTATTTACGGTAACCAGTTTTGGCGAGAGTCACGGCCCGGCCATCGGCTGTGTGGTGGACGGTTGTCCGCCTGGGCTGGCATTGACGGAAGCCGATTTGCAGCGCGATTTAAACCGCCGAAAACCCGGCCAATCCCGCCATACCACCCAGCGGCGTGAGGCGGACGAAGTGCATATACTCTCCGGCGTGTTCGAAGGTAAAACCACCGGCACGCCCATTGGGTTGATCATCCATAACACCGATCAAAAGTCCAAAGATTATTCCAATATCATGGACACTTTCCGCCCCGGCCATGCGGATTACACCTATCAACAAAAATACGGCGTGCGCGATTATCGTGGCGGTGGCCGTTCTTCGGCGAGAGAAACCGCCATGCGCGTGGCGGCCGGCGGCATAGCCAAAAAATATTTGCTGGAAAATTACGCGATCAGCATTCGTGGTTATTTAAGCCAATTGGGTCCTATTAAAGCGGAAACGTTGGATTGGGATGAGGTGGAAAATAACGCATTTTTTTGTCCCGATGCCGGTAAAGTGGAGCAAATGGAAACCTTCATGGACCAGTTGCGCAAACAAGGCGATTCCGTTGGGGCGCGTATTAATGTGGTCGCCACTGGTATGCTCCCCGGCTTGGGAGAGCCCATTTTCGACCGCCTGGACGCGGAGATCGCCCACGCCATGATGAGCATCAACGCCGTGAAAGGCGTGGAAATTGGTGCCGGATTTGCCTGTGTCGAACAATACGGCAGCGAACACCGGGACGAAATTACCCCTCAAGGTTTTTTGAGTAACAATGCCGGCGGCATTCTCGGCGGCATTTCATCGGGGCAGGACATTACCGTGAGCATCGCCCTCAAGCCCACTTCCAGTATTTTAATTCCCGGGCGCAGCGTCACCAAGCAAGGGGGCGCCACCGAAGTGGTCACCAAAGGCCGGCATGATCCCTGCGTGGGGATTCGGGCAACGCCTATAGCAGAAGCCATGTTGGCCATCGTGCTCATGGACCACCTGTTACGGCACCGGGCGCAAAACCCGGATGTGCGCTCAGAAACCCCCGTGATTCCTGGCAGCGCGACTTAGGTGCTTACTTAATAAGAAGTAGCTGCAGCCGAAGACGCTAAGTTAGCCAATACCTCCTCTAACATCATGAACAACGAACAACGAACAACGAACAACGAACAACGAACAACGAACAACGAACAACGAACAACGAACAACGAACAATACAACGATTAACGAATAACCAATAACGAATCAACAACATGGCAAGAACGAGAAGAAGATCCGGTTCCAATCCCATCGTGGAATTTTTTAGCAGAGATCCGTTTGGGGTCACTTGGTTTACCATATTGTTCGTGGCGACAATAATCGCCAAATGGTGGTACATCGATCCGCCCGCTATCAGCGCTCAAAGTTGTTTGGCTTGCGTCACCGTATTCATGGTGGTGATCGCGATGCTGGTCACTTTGGTGATCACGGTGTTTTGGATCTTGTGGATTGGCAAACGGCAAAAGAAAAATATATTGTTTTTGTTTTTAATTACGTTACTGATTCTGGGGTGTGCCGCTTTCTTTGATTTTGTCTCGCAGGAAATTTTCAGCCAACTATATTACCGGGGATTCTTGCGTTGGCAGGAGACCGATATAACGTATTTATTGGATGATTTCCTGCACCATGCCGCCGGTTTATATTTGGGCGTGTTGATGATATACGCCATGCTACGTATCGCTTTCGATCCCGGCTTTGCGCCCCGTAAATACATCATACCTATTAATATCGTATTTATCGGGGTGGCGGCATTTTTATTACTTATGGGAGTTTTGCTGTATTAATCTGAAGAATGGCCCCTGTGGGGCTTCCACTCGATTCAGCACGACCTGCAAAATCAATTAAAAATATAACCAGATATCCAACGTTGAAGGATAAACATACAACAGTTCCCTATTGGCGGTTGTCGGGATTTTATTGGTTTTATTTTGCGTCTTTGGGGGCTTTGGTCCCTTACTGGAGCTTATATCTCAAAGAGCTTGGCTACGCCGCTCAGGACATAGGTTTTCTCATGGCCATAATCATGGCCACAAAAATCGTATCACCCAATATATGGGGCTGGATTGGCGATCATACCGGCCAGCGTATGAATATAGTGCGCTTGGGCAGTTTGCTTGCGGCGTTGTGTTTCGCGGGAGTGTACGCCTCAAATACCTATTGGTGGCTGGTGGTGGTGATGGTGATGTTTAGTTTTTTTTGGAACGCGGCCTTGCCTCAATTCGAAGCAATTACCTTTAACTACTTACAGCATCAAACTCACCGTTACAGCAATATTCGTTTGTGGGGTTCTATCGGATTCATACTTACCGTGGTATTGCTGGGCCCGGTGCTGGATCGTTGGGGTGCCGGCGTATTGCCGCACGTATTATTGTTGTTGTTTACGGGTATCTGGCTAAGCAGTCTGGTTGTGCCGGAGCGGGCCAGCGGTGTCTTTCACGGTTCTCATGAATCGCTCGCAAAACTTCTGAAGACCCCCGCCGTGTTGGCCTTGTTGTTAGTGTGTTTGCTGATGCAAATGAGCCATGGCCCGTATTATACCTTCTACACCATTTATATGGAGGAACACGGCTATTCCCGGAGTTTAATCGGGCAATTGTGGGGCATAGGCGTGTTTGCCGAAGTGTTGGTTTTTTTGTTTTTACCGCGCTTGGTGCCGCGGTTGGGATTGCGGTTTTTACTGGTGGTCAGTTTGTTGCTGGCGGGAGTGCGTTGGTGGCTGGTGGGTTATTTTGTCGATTTCTTGTGGATCATGGTGATTGCGCAAGTGCTGCATGCGGCCACATTCGGCGTGTATCATGCCAGCGCCATTCAGTTGATTCACCGTTATTTCATCGGCAGACACCAAGGCCGGGGCCAGGCGTTATACAGTAGTTTGAGTTTCGGCGCCGGTGGCGCGGTGGGGAGTTTTTACAGCGGTCTTACCTGGGACACTTTGGGCTCGCAATTCACTTTCGAGATTGCCGCCGCGATTGCGTTCAGCGCAGTGCTGGTGGCGTGGTTCTGGATTCCGCCGGATCATGAAAAGGATCAAACTCCAGCCACTTAAATTCGGCAAATAAGTTCGGCATCAAATCCGGGTTGGTCAGAACGCTTCCGCGGTTTGGGGGAGGATCGCCTTTTTTGCGGGCGAGCAATTTTTCCGCTTGGGTGGGATGATCAATAAATGGATTGCGGGTGCCTTGCAACTTTTCAATGACAGCATTACGACGAATTTCATCTTTGCTCGGAGGATCCGCGCGGTTCCAGTCCAGCATTCTTACTAACATCTCTTTGTCCAAGGGCAAGTCGTATTCCAGATGCATGTATAAAATAGCGCGGGCGATGTTACCTTGGGCAACGGAGCGGGGTTCCGCCAGCTGATCTCTGGCATCGTATTCGAAGTTGCATTCAAAAAAATCCCGGAATTCGCCCGCAATGGGTCCAAACGGATAGTCGGCGCGGGCTTTGGCAACTGTCGGCAACGCTGGATACATATTGTGCAGATCGGATTCTATACGGCTGAATTTGGCGTTTTGGGTGCGACATTGGTCCAGAGACTCGCACTGAAAATACTGCATGGCCCATTCCTTGGCATAAATGTCATCGATTACCACATTTTGTGGATTCTCAAAGCGTTCGCCGCAATACAGCGTCCAGCCGCCGTCGGGATAGACTTGCTCCCAAAACAGTTTTTCCGCATCTTGAAAAAAAGGGATTTGGAATTGATCCGCTGAGGTGACGGATGTGATCGAAATCCCAATCATCAACCAATACCATGGTTTCATTCTTTAATCGGCTCCTTTGTTTTACTGATGTTTGATTGACTCCACGCAATGACTGCATGCAACGACTACATGCAATGACAGGGAGCAAAGAGTGTAAGAGAGACTTGTTGTGCGATGCGCGAAAACGGATTCTCTGATCCGTCAACGCAGCCGTTAATATACACAGCTCTTTTTTGAATATCCAGGCTGACATGAAGTCAAGAATATGACGCACGAAGCCGGCATTGCGTTCATATGTTGCTATTCCATAAAATTTGTTTCAGCAAACTGTCGGCATGGTTCAAGCGATCGGCCAATAACAAGGCGATATTCTTCATGACGGAAAATCCCACGTCTGGATGCGTGTCCAAATAGCGCATAAATTGGCGCCCGTCGATACAGACAGCGTCCACATCACCCAGGCAGCGAATAGTGGCGGTGCGTTTTCTTTGCGTCAGCCAGCTTATTTCTCCAAAAATTTCTTTGTCCTGACGAGACAGCGACACTTCTTCGCTGGTAATACCGGAACTGCTGCTGATGATTTCTACCGAGCCACTACATAAAACGTAAATATCCGAAAGTGATCCGCGGTGTTCGGAAATCAAGTCATCGCCTTCGACCAGCTGTAATTTTGTGCTAAACCCGGCAATGTCCTCCAATACGGAATATTCCAGATCTTGGAACACATAAACCGGTGCTAAATCGTTGGCGATTATTTGAGTCGGTGAAATTCTGTGTGCTTTTTGTAACATCGTGATTGTCCGTTGAGGCTTTTACAGGGATGAATAAAATTAATATCGGCCTTTGATACAACATTGTTAAGGAAGACGTAAATCTCTTGCATGGTTAGGTATGAAGACTTTGTCTGCATTGCGCACCTCAATGGTTTATTTTTTCGAATCTTTTTAAACTCTTTTATGTGTCGCGTGTCACAAAAAGTAAGACTTTATGAAACCATGTTAGTAACATTCGGTAAGTTTCTTGCACATCCATAAAAAGCTTCAATTCACTCTAAAGGAGTGACGACAATAGACGATAAATTTTTTGGTTTAGTTTTTTATGTGCATCGCCATTAATTGATAAAGAGGGTAATGAAAGTGGTACGACGTGAATACGGAGAAAAAATTGGATCTCATCTGGGCAAACCTATTTACAAAACCATTACGCAATTCGAAAGAAAATATATTTTTGATCGTATCGCGCAATGTGACCGAGACGGTTGTCCGTTGGATCAATTGAACAAAGATGAACTTTTATTTAATCCCGGATTGATTTACCGGCCGGCGAGTTGAATACGGTAGTGCTTGGAATTGCGCATTTTCGCAATAACCAACGCAGCAGTTGTAAACAAATCATAACTCTCCCCCCCAAATGACCCCACAGGGCTGAATGGTCCTGCGGGGTATTTTTTGCCTAAATTTCGGATCTGAAACTCCGCGAGCTTCCAAGTGCTTGTTATATCTGTTTAAATTGTCCTGGCGGGTGATTTCCCGCAAGTGATTGTATTGGTTATAATATTAAATTATTGTGACGTGAATAACTGTGTAATAAAAATGTCATATTGCTCTGTTGTAATATTACATCTCAGTAATCCACCTTAATTTTATTTTATGACCAATCAACATATATTAGTTGTGGAAGACGAAACCGCGATCAGCGACATGATTGGTTTCACCGTAGAGCGTGCCGGCTATAGTTGGAGCTCAGCCATCGACACCAGGGAAGCCGCATCCAAAATCGGCGATCGGTTGCCGGATTTGATTCTATTGGATTGGATGTTACCCGGAATCAGCGGAATCGACTACGCCAAACGCCTGCGAAAAGAAGGCATTACGCAGGAAATCCCCATCATCATGCTCACCGCCCGGGGTGAGGAAAACGACAAACTGCGCGGTTTTGACGCCGGCGTGGACGACTATGTCAGCAAACCTTTCTCGCCGAAAGAGTTGGTGGCCCGGATAAAAGCTGTGCTTCGGCGAGTCTCTCCCTATAAGGAAGATTCCATCTGTCAGATTGAAGATTTGAAACTGGATGCCTCCAGTCACCGGGTTTCGGTTAATGATCAGTGTGTTGAAATGGGGCCCACCGAATTCAAGTTACTGCATTTTTTGATGACTCATCCCGAGCGAGTATATAGCCGCAGCCAACTACTGGATTATGTCTGGGGCAGCAATGTCTATATCGAAGACCGGACGGTCGATGTCCATATACGCCGGTTGCGCAAGGCGCTGGGCGACCACGGTTATGACCGCTTCATTCAAACAGTGCGTGGCGCCGGCTACCGGTTTTCACCACAAGGGTGACTTTTGACTAGCCCCTGGACACGGGAATTCTGGCGGCTGTGCGCGCTATTGCTGCTGGCATTGGCAGCCGGCGCCATAGTTGGGCAGATGTTGATAACGT
>JASFLF010000020.1:0-14168 GCA_050118235.1 Gammaproteobacteria bacterium
GTCGGTAGGTACGCTACGGCACGAGATGCTTGGATCTGTATTATATTGGGATGCGCAAGATCTAGCGAGAAAACTGATTTACTATCAAAGCTATGATAACGAACACTGCGTGCAAACATCGCTTTCAGGGAGGAATGAGAACTCTTTTTGAATCGAATAATAAACACGCATTCCTTTCATCGTATTGTCATATGTCTGTCATCAATCTGCAATAAACAGTAGCTAACCTTTGTCTCCATTGAATGGAGATATCTAGATGTCTGTTTATCTTGTAGCACGAGGCGAAGGTAGTACCCCCATATATCGTCAGATTCGCGATGCTCTCGCCAATGAGATTCGTGAACGCTATAGATCAGGTGAATCATTACCACCTGAGGCCGAGATGGCGGAGCGATTTGGCGTTCATAGGCACACCCTAAGACGCGCCATTGATGAGCTTGTCGCCGATGGACTTGTGCAACGCCATCATGGCAAAGGGGTTTTTGTGCTTGAACCCGCTATCAATTATGCCATTGGCAGTGCGACTCGATTTACTGAAACCCTGGAGTCGAAAGGCCATACTACCGCAAGCCGTGTGCTACGTAAACTAGTTGTACCTGCTAGGGGTGGTGTCGCACTTCGATTACGAATTCAGGAAGGTGTAGAAGTAGTCTTCATTGAAACCCTGCGTGATGTTGAAGGCAAGCCCTTCTGTGTTATCTCGCATTTCATTCCACTTCAGGCATGTCCTGAAATCCTGGACCACTATGACGGTGGTTCACTCCATAGCTTTCTTAAACAGAACTGCGGAATTGAACTAAGACGCAGCGAAAGCCTAGTCAGTGCTGTTTTACCCGAAGCGTTGGATGCCAATTTACTGAACATGCCTCGCAATGTACCTGTTCTGCGAGTAAAGAGCACCAATCTGGATATTAAAACAAATAAACCTATCGAGTATTCCCTGACTCGATTTCGTGGCGACGCCACACAACTTTCGTTTCAACCCTGACGCATCAGTACTAACTTAATTAACCCAAAAATCATTTACGTATATGAGGAAAATAGAGATGAATATTAAAACTATAATCGCAGCGGGTTTCGCCGCGACAATGTTAAGCGGATCAGCTATTGCATCTGATCTTCCAGACGGATCGAAAGAGCATCCTTTGCGCGTGATGATGGTACCCGCTGATACCGGCACCAATGACATCACCAAGGATTATACGCCTGTTTTTAATGGCATCACCAAAAACTACGGTATCTACTTTGATATAAAGGCAGGTAGTAGTTATTCGGCAGTTGTTGAAGGAATGTGTAACAATCAAGCGGATATCGCCTGGTTTGGCGCCTCTACCTATGGTGAAGCCAACAATAAATGTGGTGTTGATCTTCTGGCAGTGGACGTTAAACATGGCGACTCCTCCTACTACTCCGGTATCTTTGTGAGCAAAGATTCCGGAATCAAATCTATCAGTGACCTGAAAGGCAAGCGTATGGCTTTCGGTGACACCGGTTCCACCTCGTCGTTTAACTTTCCGGTCGCAATGTTGATCGCCGGGGGTGTTGATCCGACTAAAGACCTGAGCAAAGTCGTCATTGCCGGTTCTCACTCCGCTTCTCTGGCCGCGTTGGCAGAAGGCAAAGTGGATGCCGCCGCTGCTTCCTACAATTCTTTTGGTAAGGCAGTTGATAAAGGTGCGATCGATCCTTCCAAATTCGAACCTCTGGCAAAATCCCAGCCGATTCCGAATCCACCTTTGGCCATGAACAAGGGCCTGAGTAGCGATCTGAAGAAAAAGCTGCGTACTGCTTTCAATAATATTCATAACAAGATTGATCCGCAAATGATCCGTGGATACGGCGGTAAGAAAGTAGACCGCTACGATGCCGACTTCGATGAAAAGAAAATCTTTGATGCGCTGGGTAAATTGGGTGCGGTGACCAAAGAAGTTAAAGAAGACATGATCGCCAAGGCCGGTCAGCGTTAATAATTGCTCGCTTTAAATACAGGGGATGGCAATACGCTATCCCCCAATATTGAGTGAAACGAGGTGGCTCTATGTTACGATTTGATTCTGTAAGCCGAGTTTACGATGACGGTACCCGTGCCGTTGATGATGTGTCATTGCATATTCAAGCCGGTGAATTTTGTGTGTTGTTAGGACCTTCCGGTGCCGGTAAGTCGACTTTGATGAATATGGTCAACGGTATGGTTGAACCTAGCAGCGGTAAAGTCACACTCGGTGAATTATCGTTAAATAAGAAAAACCTGAATGAGATACAACGCCGTATCGGCATGATTCACCAGCAGCTACATCTGGTGCCGCGCCTGTCGGTTTTACATAACGTTTTATCAGGACTATTACCAGAGGTTGGTTTCTGGCGCAGTTTGATTAAATCCTTTCCGCCCACGAATCAGCACCGCGCCTGTGAATTGCTGCATCAAGTTGGTATGGAAGAGAAGCACCTGTTTCGTCGTGCCTCAGAATTGTCTGGTGGACAACAACAACGTGTGGCCATTGCTCGTGCATTTATATCTGCGCCGGATGTCGTGATTGCCGATGAACCGGTCGCCAGTCTTGATCCCGCCATGAGCCGTAGTGTGCTGGAAAGCCTGAAAACAGCGGCCAAGCATCATGGTACAACGGTGATCTGTACCTTGCACCAACTCGAATATGCTCTGGAGTTTGCCGACAGAATTGTTGCGTTGCGTGAGGGAAAAGTTTTCTTCGATGGTCATCCGAAGCAACTCGATGAAAACGCCCAGGCACAACTTTATGACCTTGCACACACTGCGTCGACAACAAAGGCGCTCGCTGCGGCATGAACTTGAAAACTGAACCAGGTAGTCATTGGCAGCAGTGGCAAATCCACCGCGCTGTAACACCAAAAAACCTGTTGATTTTGCTTGTCGTTTTGGTGTTGCTTTCCATCTCGGCGCACAACACCGAAATAGATAAAGCTTTTATTGAGACTTCAAACGCGGTCTTATCTGCATTTGGCATTGGCGGTGATTCCCCTGTGCTGGATGGTGCAGTGCGATTCGGCAGCAAGGCGTTTCCCATTCAGATTTCCGAACGCAGAGAGATATCCCGTCTGGAAAATTTTGACCGCAAGAATCTACCCTGGTTTGCTTATATCGAAGACGGTGAATTGCGTGAATATGATGCCTTAAGTAATACCTGGATGGTGGAGAAGGCCGAGTTTCTGGTGGAGCCTGTTGGCTATTTAAAAAAGGTGCTCATTAAAATGTGGGAAACCATTGAGATGGGTTTTTGGGGTACATTTATCTCCATCGTGATCTCGCTGCCACTGGGAATCCTGGCAAGTAGAAACTATGCACCTCATCGATTGATCTATGCTATTGCGCGCGGCTGGTTGAGCTTTCATCGCGCAATGCCGGAACTGATCATTGCCCTGTTTCTGGTGTTGATGTACGGCTTCGGACCTATCGCGGGTGTGCTGGCCCTGGCTATTCACACCAGTGGCGTGCTCGGTAAATTCTTTGCCGACGAGATCGAAAATGCACCTCCAGGTCCGCAACTGGCCCTGGGTTCTTCTGGCGCAGGCAGGTTGAAGGTGTTGCGTTACGCGGTTTTCCCCCATGTGTATCCAGCGTGGATTGCCTACGTGCAGTATATCTTCGAACGCAATATTCGTACGGCAACTGTACTGGGTATTGTCGGTGCCGGTGGTATAGGCATGGAACTCAAGGGTCGCTGGGATCTGTTTGATTATGACCACGTGGCAACCATCCTGTTAGTGGTCTTCATCACCGTGGTCCTGCTCGAGTATTTTTCCCAGAAACTGCGTAAACACGCTATTTAATGAAAATTGATAATTGATAGGCACGCGTGATCATGTCTAGATATCTAACCGATGAGCATAACGTATGATTAATCGTACTGAATGGGTAAGAGCATTAACAGCACTACCCGCAGAGCAACTATTGTCAATCACGACGAGCTTGTCCAGTGATTGGAAAGTCTGCCCCAAGGCGGTTCCCCAATCCGGCTTGGGCATACTCAAGCTTAATGATAGTGCCTTTGCAGAGGCTTTTTATTTAGGCGAGTTCCCCATGTCAACGGCATGGCTGGAGATACAAACACCCGACGGCCAGATCGCCGAAGGCGCAGCCCAGGTAATGGATGATCGAGCTGGACTGGCCGAAGCCCTTGCATTGAGCGATGCCGTATTGTCAGCCCGATTACCCGGTTGGGAACGACTGGAAGAGTTGCTCAATAAAGGTGTGTCTATCCGTACAGCGACCAGTCGTGAACGAAAAAAGATTCTGGCCCACACCCGTGTCAATTTTTCCCTGCTTGATGATGTGGGAGATGACGATGCTTAATCTTGATCCCATCTGGACGCCTGAATTTCAACAACAACATTTTCGTTTGTTATTAGATGCGATGGCGCGTCCGGGAAAATGCCAGACACTGATCAACGTGCCAGATAATGGGCCTTGTGCGCTGGCCGTATTGGCAACCTTGCTTGATGCAGAGGTCTCACTGGCGGATCCTCACGCACTACTGGATAGCGCTGACTGGCCGATGTTGCAAGCCAAATCGACCAACGCGGAAACGGCTGATTTTGTACTTTGCGATGGAACTCGCACACCGGACTTCACACCCAAGTTGGGATCACTGCACAGTCCCGAGTTATCCGCGACACTAATCCTAATGGTTGAAGAACTGGGCCAGGGTAATACACATCTGCAACTTTCCGGCCCCGGTATCGCTGGATCTCAAACTTTGATGATTAAGGGATTAGATAGCCAGTGGTTGGTATTGCGAGAAGATTGGGTGTGTGCATTTCCCATGGGGGTGGATCTTATATTGGTTGCAGGTAAGCAGGTCGCTGCCTTGCCGAGGACCAGTAAAGTGGAGGTGAGGTAATGGCATACGTTGCAATCAAGGGCGGAGGTGATGCCATTGAAGCTACCAAGACAGTATTCGATTATCTGCGTACGCGCCAGGCTGATAACAGTTATTCAATCGATACCGGTACCATTGAACATCAGTTGCGTTTGTTACATAGCCGAGTAATATCAGAAGGCGGTATCTATCATCCACGCCTGGCCTCGCTTGCTATTAAACAGTCACAGGGCGACACGTTGGAAGCTGCCTTTGCATTGCGTGCCTATCGCTCGACACAACCACGTTTGGTCGAGACGCCGGCGTTGAATACTGAAAATATGCGCATTACACGCCGCATTTCCGCTGCCTTTAAAGATATCCCTGGCGGACAAATGTTGGGTGCCAGCACCGATTATCACTTGCGCCTGATGCGCATGGATTTATTGGATGAATCTCCCGAACGTTTTCGCGCCATTGCCGGGCAGTGGTTTGGTAATAAAACCGATTCAGATGCGACCGATAATTTAATCCCCGATACTTTCCCCAAAGTCCTTGACAGTCTGCGCAGCGAAGGACTACTAGCAGCGGTCGATGCTGACACGAGTAAAGATGAACCATTCGATATTACCCGAGAGCCCTTGATTTTTCCGGTGTCACGTTCAGCCGCGCTTGCCACCATGGCACGCGCGGAGCAGGGTTCTCTGTTGGCGATTGCCTATTCCAATATGCGCGGATATGGCGATGTCCATCCGACCGTGGCTGAACTGCGCGTGGGTTATCTACCGGTGATGTTGCCGCATCCCATTACGGGTGAACTGACCGAGATCGGCGAGGTAGAAATAACAGAATGCGAAGTAGTAGCTATGTTCGAACAAAAGGGTGATCAAGTGTCGCGGGCGCAGGGATGCGCAGGAGGGACTCAAGAACAAACTAGCGTGAACAAGAAGCCCACTTTCACTTTAGGCTATGGTGCCTGCTTCGGCCACAACGAAGTCAAGGCTATCAGTATGGCCATTCTTGATCGCGCCTTGCAGAAAGGTATGAAAGATGGCCCACGCAATCCATCGGAAGATCCTGAGTTTGTGTTGTTGCATGTCGATGGGATCGACTCCATGGGTTTCTGTACCCACTATAAAATGCCTCACTACGTCACCTTTCAGTCGGATATGGATCGCCTGCGTACGACGCAGCAGAAACACAATACCAAGGATAAACGTTTATGAGTACTTGCTATCCTTTTGGTTTTCTCGACGAATACGCCAAGAAAGAAGTGCGCCGCAGTGTGTTGAAGGCCGTCGCCATACCCGGTTATCAAGTGCCTTATTCCAGCCGTGAGATGCCCATGGGCCGGGGCTTCGGTACCGGTGGTCTGCAATTAACGTTATCACTACTGGGCAAAGGTGAAACGCTTAAAGTCATCGATCAAGGTTCCGACGACTCGGTGAATGCAGTGAGCTTACGTCGCTTTATAGAGATGACGTGTGCGGGTGTCAACACCACCACCAGGACCAGCGAGGCCGATCTTATTCAGTCACGCCACCGCATTCCGGAAAAAAGCCTTCGTGAAGACCAGTTGATTGTGCTGCAAGTCCCTTATCCTGATCCGTTAGTGGTGGTTGAGCCGTCAGAAGATAAACGTAAACTCATGCATGGTGAAGCGGATTATTCAAGACTACTGGTGAAGCTGTATGAAGACATTGTAATGTTCGATGAGATTACCATTTCACATCGTTATCCAACCCGCATTAATAATCACTATGTGATTGACCCATCGCCGATACCACGCTGGGATGTGCCCAAGCTGCATCAATCGAAGGCATTGATTCTGTTTGGCGCGGGACGAGAAAAAAAGGTCTATGCCGTACCGCCCTATACCAAGGCCGAACCATTAGCCTTTGTTGATGTGCCTTTTCGTGTGGAAAATTTTCATGATGAGTTAGGCCAGCGCAGAGTCTGTCATCGTTGTGCTTGCAGCAATAGTTTTCTCGACGAGTTCGTTGACTCAAAAACTGGCATGAAGGTCTATCAGTGTTCCGACACGGATTGGTGCGATGAGCAGGAAGCTCAATTGCCGCGGGAGCAAGGAGGCGCAGGAGCGGCCGATGAACAGGGAAGTTCAAGTGTCGCAGCAGGCACGTCGCCGGGAGCGACTGACGAGCAGCTAAGCGCCACGGTTGCCATAGACCAGACTGTAATCGGCAGTGATGTAAGAAAGACAGGGGTGACCAATGGATAAGGTTTTGGAAGTAAATAGTCTATCGAAGGTCTATGGGCCAGGATGTCCATCCTGCTTTGATTTGACCGGCCCGGAATACAACACCAATATTTGTCCAGTCTGTGGCAGTATCGTCGCTGCGCACAATGTGACTTTCGATCTCTATAAAGGCGAGATTCTAGGCATCATGGGCGAATCAGGTTCCGGCAAATCCACCGCAGTCAAGTGCCTCTACTTTGATGCACAACCCAGTTCGGGCCGCGCGACCTTTGTTGATGGAAATAAACAGTATGATCTGTTTGGTCTGAATGCCGCACAGCAGAGGCGTTTAGCCAATCATCGCTTCGGCATGATCTATCAGAATCCGCACCAGGGACTCAATTTCGACATTACGGCTGGCGGTAATATTGCCGAACGTTTGTTGATGTCCGAGGTGGACAACTATAGCGAGATACGGGCAAGCGCGACGAGCTTACTATCACGCACCGAAGTGCTGCCGGAACGGATGGACGAGTTACCGAAAAATTTTTCTGGTGGAATGCAACAACGGGTACAGATCGCCAAAGCGCTGGCTACCAATCCGCCCCTACTGTACCTGGATGAGGTGACTACCGGTCTTGATCTTTCAGTGCAGGCGGCCATTCTCGATTTGATCCTAGAGATCCAGCAAGAGCGTGATACCGCGATGATCGTCGTGACACATGATCTGGGTGTGATCCGGTTGTTGGCAGGGCGCACGCTAGTAATGAAATACGGTCGTGTGATCGAGTCTGGACTATCGGATCAAATACTGGAAGATCCGCAACATGCCTATACCCAGCGTCTGGTTGCGTCGGCATTGTAAGGTAAGAAATAGATTGTAAGGTAAGGGGAACAATAGAAAGATGATTGAACCGATACTGCGCGTGCTTGGATATTGCAAACACTTTGAGTTGCATGAGCAAGGCAAGGCCATTCCTTCGTCTAGCAATGTTAATTTGGAAGTATACAGCGGGAAAATGACAGCGTTGATTGGTCCGACTGGCGCCGGTAAATCAACGGTGCTCAAAGGCATCTACAGGACGTATCTGCCCACGCGTGGAGAATTATTATATCGAACAGCAGCCGGTGATGAGATCGATCTGGCACAGGCAGATGAACACCGCATTCTGGCATTGCGACGCACAGAAATCGGTTTTATTACTCAGTTTCTGCATGCCTTGCCACGCCAGTCCACAGAAGATGTTGTTGCGCGACCTTTGTTGCAAAAGGGAATGGATAAAGTCGAAGCCCGAAACATTAGTCGTGCCATGTTAGCTGCAATGAATCTGCCGGAAAGATTATGGGGTATTTCCCCGGCGACCTTTTCCGGGGGGGAAAAGCAGCGTGTCAATCTTGCCAGGGGGCTTGTGTCTCGCTCCCGCCTGTTGTTACTGGATGAACCCACTGCCAGTCTTGATCTGAATACTACTGATAGAGTGGTTCGACTGATTGAAGAATTGAAGGACGAAGGTGTGGCCATGCTGGCTATTTTTCACCATCCCGAATTAGTCAAGCGGATGGCTGATCACGTTGTTGAACTGGAAGCACCGCTTGCCGCGGAAAACATGCTTGAGGAGATTGCATGATGATAACTCAAAACTCTAATTATTCAAATACTACGTACTTAACCCATGCCCGCATCGTACTGAATGATGAAATTATTGAAGATGGGTCCTTGTTGATTGAAGACGGCATCATCAGCGCCATTAATCCCGACAGCGTCATCGGAGCCGACATCATTGACCTGAAGGGCAAGATCTTAATGGCCGGTATGATCGATCTACATTGTGATGCCCTGGAAAAAGAAGTTGAGCCTAGGCCGAATGTCCATTTCCCATTGGATTTTGCCTGCGCGCAAGCAGACAAGCGTAATGCCGCGGCGGGGATTACCACTGTCTACCACGCACTCTCATTCGCACATGAAGAGCTGGGTGTGCGGAATAATGAATTTGCCGCTGAGGTGGCGCGTGCTGTTCATGATTGGCAAAGCCATGCATTGGTGGATAATCGTGTGCATTGTCGTTATGAAATTACCGACGCGACCGGGTTGCCGATCCTCAAACAATTGCTGAATGAAGATTCGATGCACATGATCTCGATGATGGATCACACACCTGGGCAGGGTCAGTTTAAAGACATGGCGGCTTATCATAACTATCTCATCCAGACCTATAAAAAAACCGCCGATGAGGTCACTGTAATCGTCGAGCGAAAACTTGAAGCGGCAGCAGGCGCCTTCGCGCGGATGGAGGAACTGTCACAGGCAGCACATGCTGCGGGTATCTCTGTTGCTAGTCATGATGATGATTCCGCGGAGCGTGTCGAAACCATGAGCGGTATCGGTGCCGACATCTCTGAATTTCCGATCAACCTCGCCGCTGCGCAAGCCGCCAAGACCGCCGGTATGTCCACTATCTTTGGCGCACCCAATATCCTGCGTGGCAAGAGCCAGTCCGGATCGATGAAGGCCATCGAAGCAATTCATGAAGGCGTTGCCGATTGTTTGTGTGGTGATTATTCGCCAGCATCGCTTATTGTATCTGTGTTTCGAATCGCCGAACAGTCAGATTTGGATCTACCTGCTGCCATCCGATTAGTGACCAGTAATCCGGCCAAGGCCGCTCGTTTAGCGGATCGTGGCGAGATCGCTATCGGCACACGCGCTGACTTAATTGCGGTAGCCAATCCTGGAGGCCTGGCGCAGGTTGCTGATGTCTGGAGTAGTGGCTCCTTGGTCTACCGCGCGTGGTACGATCATGGCTAAACTATTTTATGTGATTGGTGCTTCAGGTGCCGGTAAGGATAGTTTGATTGACTACTTGCGGGAAAAAATCCCTAATGGTGCACCTGTCGTATTTGCGCGCCGATATATCACACGAGCAGCAGACGCCGGGGGTGAAAATCATATCGCATTAAGCACACAGGAGTTTCTGTATCAGCAACAACAAGGCTGTTTTTCAATGAGCTGGTATAGCCATGAAAACTATTACGGCATTAGTTCTGAAATAGATGAATGGCTTGCCATGGGCCTGACTGTTGTTGTGAATGGCTCACGTGAGTATCTCGCAGAAGCGGCGAGTAAATATAAAAATATTGTGCCCATCCTGGTTTGTGTCGATCCGGTGTTGCTTTCCGATCGGCTGTTTGCCCGTGGCCGGGAATCTTTTTCGGAGGTGACACGGCGGGTGGCGCAGGCTATTAAGTTACAAAATTCCGTGGAACATCCTCATTTGCGCAAGATTGATAATAACGCTGCACTGGAAGAAGCGGGCGCGAAGATGTTGCAAATCATTCAGGATGCCTATCAAGACAAATGCGCCTGACTTTATTGGGTACGGGTGATGCTGCAGGTATGCCTCGCTATGGTTGTGACTGTGGATCTTGTGTCATAGCGAGATCCAAACCAGGATACCGTCGTAATGCGGCGAGTGCATTGCTTGAAGTTGATGACAAGTGTTACTTAATCGATGCCGGCCTGATGGATATTACGGACAGGTTTCCAGCCCCCACTTTAGACGGTATTTTTGTCACCCATTTTCATCCTGATCATGTTCAGGGTCTGTTTCACTTGCGTTGGGGATCGGGTAATAAAATTCCGGTTTTTTGTCCAACCGATAATAGCGGTTGTGCAGATCTTTTTAAACACCCCGGTATTCTTGATTTTCAAGTGCAGCGAAAATATGAACCAATGCGTTTAGGTGAAGTAATAATTACTCCTTTACCTTTAATCCATTCCAAACCAACATTAGGATACCTCATCGATTACAAGGAGCAGCGTATTGCTTATCTTGTCGACACAAAAGGCTTGCCACCTCGCGTGGAGGAACTACTAGGTGAGCAACAGCTGGAAACCATGGTTATCGATACCAGCTCGCCACCGGGCGTGGATAACCGGAACCACAATAATTTGGTCGACACTTTGTCATTGCATCAACGAATCAAGCCCCGGAAAACCATTATGACCCATATCAATCATGATTTTGATTTATGGTTGAAGGAAAATGTGGAGTGTCTTCCCGAAACTGTTACACCCGGTTTCGACGGTTGCATCGCTTTTCCCTAAGTTGCCGTTGATTGCAAGCCACTGTGAATAGCGCATACATTGCAATTACATTCTCGGTGCTCATGCATGTGGCCTGGAATCTATTGGCCAGGCATGTTGATTCCCGAAGTAATTATTTGTGGTGGGGTCTGTTAGCGCATCTTGTATTACTGGGACCCTGGGCGTTCTGGTGCCTTATTGTAGACAGCCATTGGGATACCGAGTTGTTGATCGCCATGTCAGTCTCGGCTATAGCTAACACACTCTACTTTGTTGTATTACGCAAGGCCTATCACTATGCACCTGTCGCGCTTGTGTATCCCATTGCACGCAGCTCTCCACTACTGATTGTGTTGTGGGCCTGGTTGTTGTTTAGTGAAAGTATAAGCATTGGTGGAATGATCGGTATCGGCATTAGCGCAGTCGGCCTGTGGGTACTTGCGGGCACGACTAAAAACGGCGATACCAGACATGCACTGCCCTGGGCCTTGCTTGCCGCATTGGGTACTAGTATTTATTCACTGAGTGACAAGCTTGCCGTCAGTCATTTGCCCACGTTCGGATCTCAGCTTGGCTTTATCAGTGTCGGCTATTTCACCTCCTTTATTGGACTTTCCATTAGCAATTATCAAGACAACAACTCTCTTATTCCCTTGTACAGGCCCAAGTCAATTTATATTTTATTGGGAGGCCTGTTTATTGGTGTTGCCTATGCACTCGTTGTGCGAGCCATGCTCGAACTACCTGCCGCCTATGTCGTGGCCTATACCAATTCCGGTATTGTTCTGGCAACGGTACTTTCTATTTGGTTTTTTAGGGAGAAAGAGAGTTGGACGAGCCGATTATTTGCTGCGAGCTTGATAGCCTTAGGGCTTATTGTCCTAAGCATGGGTAAAAATGAAGTGTTATAAAAAACTTCACTCCATTCATATAAACCGGAGCGAGGTTTTTAGTTGTTTCTGTGATCAGACCTTCCTGTCAAAACATGGCGTCCACAAGTTCCTCCAGAAGTTCTGAACATGCATCAATTAGACATAGGGTAAAACCCGACAAACCGCACATTTGTTTCACAGAAGATTGAAATATTTTTGTGTAATCAAAAAGTTATGGGAAATTAGACTTCCCGATTTTTCAAGGGGCTTAGTGTGTAAAGTACAGGAAGTTGCGAAATATTTAGGGAAATCGTAAAAAAACATTGAATATGATCCAAATGCAAGGATTCCTTATACATAGTATTCATGGAACGAGAATGTAGGCCACCTAAATGAGCGAAGTATGTTCAGTTAATAGAGCCGCATTTTTTTAAATTGGAGATGCGGCCACGATTCGCGTCAAATTTTCCATTTTTCTCTGTAAGTCTCTGATATCTCGAACAATTAAGGCGCTACTCCTGATTGTGCCGTACACCACAACTGGTTATTGTTATCCACTCCCTAACAAATAATTTAATAAAAATACTTTGTTTGCTTTTGCATGCTCTTAGCGCTTTTTGACCTAGGGACCGATGATGTTCTGGCATTTCGTTTAGTAGATACTCCGCCAACTCGGTCACCACCTCAGGAGATGGCGCATTTGCAAAAGCACCTGCAACCCAAAACCTTGTTTCGGGATACTGGCTTTTGAGACCTGCAGCTATTTCTTTAGCAAATTTCTCTGTCAGGCGTTCTAACAGCGCCGAAAAGTCTTTTTGAGAGCTCCAAATATCATCTTGTGAGTCACCATCCCATTCTTCTATTTGTTCTTTCTCCAAGTACAGCTCATCAAGCTTTAAAATTATTTCCCGTACTTCATCTGCTCCACATTGCTCGGCGATTTCGAAAGGAAATCTTCCATACACTCGTTCCTGTATGTCTTTACCTTCGTACGCATTTTTGAGTAGATTATTTAGCTTACCCATTTTATATGCCTTTCTGGTAGGAATGCGGGTCACCCCGCACCCCCCAGGCAGACCCGGACGTGCAGTTTTCCCGCATCCGGTTCCTCGGTTGTACTCGCTTCCGCATACATCATTGCTATTCCCCGCAGTGAGGTTGGCTCATGTTTACCCGATCCAGCATTGTCCGGCATGAGTTTCCTTTGTGGGCTACGTACTTCCGTCAGGTCCTTCACCATGTGATGGGCTTTCCCCATCTCAGATTACTACGCCTGATAAGCCACCCTATAGCTAATGCTTTCCCTTTTACAGTACTCCTCATTAGATCTTGATCTCCATTTTGTCGTACCTCCAATAATTGCTCACTATATGTCCGTGCCCAGTCCGGTTTCCGGTTGTACCTTACCTGTCTCTAACACTGTCGACCTCTAGTAAGTTATCAAGACAATATATAGGGCTTCCCAAGTTCTTGTGTGCATCTCTTTGTGCATGCCACGGCTTTAAAACTCCGCCAATCCTTCATAACCTCGCCTTTAACGGTTAGTCTTGTATTGCCTTCGGTATCTGTTAACACCCTCGGCGATTGGATCTCTCTTTTTCGAAGCTATCTCAACAGCACTTCAGGGAATGCGGTTTCCCCTACGGCCTACACAATTCTTTGTGTACGCTTAGCCTGCTTTGTTCGCTGGAATTCCACCAACACCTCCACAGGTCCAACACTCAATACTGGTGGCTGGCTAGACCTTACCAGGCAAGGACTTGCGCCTCGCAAGACACACCAAGCTTCGCTTGGCGCTCTAACAGTGCAGATAAACGAGACCTTGCGTCTCGTTTTCTAATTTTTAGGCTCTTTCTTCTCAGTGCTAATTGATTATTTTTACTTCCATAAGATTTGGATATAAGTGTAAGCTACAGTTTGAGAGAAAGTAATTCCAAGAACAAAAGCCGCAAATAGAATACCGCCGAGTTTCAACCACAAACCAAAAGGGGCATGTTCATACAACCACGCCAAAGTTACTTTATTTGGATATGCCAGCACCGATCCAGTGTTAGGCCCTGAGTGATTATTGGCATTTTCATTTGGCTCACCAAATTCATCATAGTATTCAAGAATAGTTTCGAGCTCGTTGATCGTATCTTGCAGTTCTTGATTGTAACGTCTAATTTTATCTTTCCTAA
>JASFLF010000021.1:0-14050 GCA_050118235.1 Gammaproteobacteria bacterium
GAAAATGTGGCAATCTGTACTTGAACACGATCAGTTCGACAGACACAGCCGTTTCTTTGATTGCGGCGGCGACTCGTTAAAATCCATGGTATTGCTCGGTATCTTCGAAGAAACCTTCGGCGTGACGCTTAAAATGACGGATTTTATTCAACAACCGACCATGGACGCCATGAAGGCCTATTTACAACAACACTCCGTGTACTGCACGCCGACCACAGTGGTGGCTCTGAATAGAACCCGGCCCGGTCCGGCGTTGTTTTTTATTCATCCGCCGGGCGGCACCGTGGTTCCCTATGCCAAACTGGCCGCCGCTTTGGGGCAGTTTACGTTTTTTGGTATCCAGTACCCAGCGAACTACGGCGGGCGCGACTTATGCCAAATGGAAGAGATGGCGGCCTTTTATGCCGACGCCATACTGCAAAAAAAGCCGGATGGACCTTATTTTCTCGGGGGGTGGTCCAGCGGCGGGCTGATTGCCTTGCAGGTGGCGCGCCGCTTACAACAAGTACACAAAGACGTTCCATGCCTTTTTCTGTTGGATACACCCATGCATTACCGCCCCGGCCTGTCCCCGCAAATCAGGCGACTGTGGACGTTGCATTCCCTGGTGCGCCATTTCGCCATAGGCATGGGGGTTAACGAGCAGAAGCCGGCGGCCGGTGTTGCCAGAAACAGAAGGCAGCGTTTGGTTTTAAGCCTGCTTTCCAAACAATTGCTCGGGATTGAGCTGGATGAGTTTGAGGATAACGATTTATGTTACTGTTTTGATCTTATCGAGCAGGTGATGCAAGCCAAACTGGGCCGCTGGTCCTGGTTGCTAAACCTATTGCCCGCTAATGCCATCGCTTCGCTGCCCGCGGAAAAACAGGTGGAGTGGTTTTTCCGGCTTTCCAAGCCGCTACATAACAAGCGTTTGCGGGTTGAGCTGAAAACGGTACAGGAATACCTGGATATTTTTCGTACCAACATGGAAGCGATCATCCATGACAAACCCTTCAAGGTTGACAGCGACGTCTATTTATTGTCACCGGATCAAGACGTGGATTTACAAGGGTGGGATGCCATTGATCAGCCGGTGTTTCCCAAGAAAATACCGGGTAATCATTTCACCATGTTCCATGAACCGCACGTATTTGCGTTGGCGTCCACCATTGAGTCCACGATTTCAACCTACCTGCAAAACCACGCCTACCCCCATGCCGTCTAGATCAACACAAACCAAGGTGCCTGTGGCATGGCTGCCGTTTTGGACCATTTACAGTTCACCGCTGGCGGAATTTAGAAGAATCATGCTGCAAAAAGGCAGTCTGGTGAAAATACTCACACCCTGGCCCTACTATCTGATCAGCGAACCGACCCTGGCCCATCATATTCTTACTGATGATGAAACACTATTTACCAAAAAACTCCTTGATTACAAAATATTCGAGAACTATGTGGGGCGGGGTATATTGACCAAGGAAGGTGGTCAATGGGAGCAAATAAACAATGTCGAAAGGCCTTTTTTTAAAAAAGACAGTCTCGAACGGCAAACGGTTTGTATCGACAATGTTTTGGCAAAGGTTATCAATCGCATCGAAGGCCTTGCTCTAAGAGACGAACCCGTTGATATCGGCAAGCTTATGGCCAGGATCACCTTCGACATCGTAGCCGAGTACATCTTCGGCGTGGCGAATGATGATCACGACATATGCGATTATTATGAAAACATGGATATGCCAAAACGCAAGGCCTTGAATTTTTTCATACCCACCATGCCCGGTAAATATCAAAAACAACTCCGTGCCTTTCAGGCTCGGTTTACAGATTACATTGATAGAATGGGCCGTTTGTCCGAAAAAACCGGAAACGATTCCTTGTTTGTTGCCATGCAAGAGGCGTTCGATCGTGACACCCTCGTCAATGAATTGAAAGTATTGTTGTTCGGCGGGCACACCACATTGGCGTCGTTGTTGGCTTGGACGTTTTATTCATTGAGCACCGAGCCCGGGGCCGCCGAAATGGTCTACAACGAAATCGATGACCCGACCGCCGGTAACGACATGAAGAGCAGTCAATTGATGTGTTTTTTATTCGAGAACATGCGCTTGTATCCCCCCGTATGGCTGATACCCCGCCGTTGTATCAAAACCCATGAATTTAACGGCATGACGCTTCGCAAGGGACGCTTCATGCTTATCGCTCCCTGGTCCATGAATCGCAATCCGGCCATTTGGCCGGATCCAGAAACTTTCCGCCCGCAACGATTTTTGGAACTAACGCCGGTTCAGCGCAAAGCCTTTATTCCTTTCAGTATCGGTAAACGCCAGTGCATGGGAAAACAATTTGCTTTGCTGGAGGCCCATAAAATTGTGAGCACGCTGCTGCAGCACTTTTATGTTTTGCCTTCCAAAAAGCGGGAAATGCGGCTTTCCAGCCTCATATCCGTCAAAAGCTGCGATCGCCTTCATTTGTATTTGCAACCCAGGCGGACTGCCGCGGCGGGGGTGGCATAATGCGCGGTATATTGGAATCGTTGGTGTTAAAGACTGCCTACCCGGGAGTCATGATCGGTACGGTGGCTTCTCATTTTTTCATGATTCATTCAGGTTGGTCGATTACCGCAAGCACCTATATCCCCTTTTTGACAGCGACGGTGTGCATCATAGTCCTGGAACAACTCTATCCTTTTCACGCTCCGTGGCTGCCCAATAAGCAGGATATAAAAAACGATTTTTTATTCCTGTTTTTTATCCAATTCGGCATCCCCAAATTGATTTTATACAGTGCGTTGTTATTGGTGTCCCAATCCGGTTTCCTGTTCATCGAAAGCCTGCGGGATGTGTGGCCAAGACACTGGCACCCGGTATTGCAGGCCGTCATAATGATCGTGGTGGTGGACTTTTCCATATACTGGGTGCATCGGTTCATGCACATGAACCGATTCCTGTGGCGTTACCACTCGGTTCACCATACCCCGAAAAAATTGTATTGGTTGAACGTGGGCCGCGATCATCCGCTGGAGAAGACACTGCTTTTCAGCTTCGGTTTGTTGCCTTTTTACCTCATCGGCGTGGACGCCGAAGTGCTGGGTATCTATATTGTCATATTCGATACCCACGCTTTTTTTCAGCATTCCAATATCAATATTAAATACGGCTTTCTCAATTATCTCATCAGCACCTCGGAATTGCACCGTTGGCATCATTCCCAGGTCATGAGACATTCCCAGAAAAACTTCGGCAACACCCTCAGTGTATGGGACGTACTGTTCGGAACTTGGTATTTTCCCTACGCGTCTTACTACAATATCGGCATTTCGGAAAAAGACTATCCCACGGGTTTTTTTCAATTGATGAAATCAACTTTTTTCAAAGGTATCGACGTGGATCAACTTGACTGACGGGGATTTTTAAATGGACGCCTCGGGGTCCAGCGGCGAGGTTTTAGGACGGCTTTGATTACTGGTAGAAAAAGTTTTGGGAACAACTTCAAGGGACGAATGAAGAGCGGGAAACTCTGTGGTTCGGCACCAAAGGCGCTTTTTACTTCGTAGGTACCCCGGCCGAAATTCACGGCGTCGAGTCCGTGCTCAGCCGCGTATTGAATATCATCCAGTAGCATATTTTTAAATAATGCATAGGTTTTCACGGCCTGATCATCATAGCCGAAAAAAGAACTGTATAGGACACGTTGATCCATCATACGGCTGTTGAAAGCGAGCAGGGCTTGGTCGCGAAAATAACCAATGACCTGGAATTGTTCACGATTAAGTTGCTCCCGCAGTGCCAGAAAATAGCCATGACCCAGGAATGGGCCTTTGTAGGGCGCTTTGGAGTAAACCGTGTGATAAAGCCTGTCGATTTCTCCCGCGTATTGCTTGATGCCACTTGCGTCCAGTTCCCGTTTCTCGAGGATGGCCACGGATGCGCGGTATTTATTAATGGTGGTGCGGTATTTACTGTTTAAGCTTGCCAAATAGTCGTTAAATGAATGCCATCGGGGACGGATGGTCAATGTCATGACGGGAGCGGCTTCCACCTCACGGTATCCTCGACTTGCGAATATATCGCTATCCAAAAGGGCCGGCGGCAAATCCTTCACTAGGATACAGGCGGCATTGAGCTTCAGTTCCCGGTTCAGCATTAAAGCGGCCTGATGAATCAGTTCAGCGACCCGCCCGGACCGGTTGGTGTCGGCCACAGCTACGCCGGCGGCGCCGGAAACCATCATATTGCCGCAAATCAGAAAATGCCAATTGAAATCGGGTATGGCTTTTGAGTGACGTGCGGTGCCTATGACGGCATTGAGAACTTGCCTCAAACCGAAGGACAACTTCGTAAAGCAAAACAGAGCGTAGGGCTGTTGATTGTTTCGCAATGAGACGTAGAAAAACTGCATTTTATCGGGATGAACAGTTTTTTCCAGGCCGCTCAAGTAACCGGGGTTAACGAATACACCATTCGTTAAGGCGTTGGGCTGCCAAAACGATGCGGGGACATCTTGGACGGTTCGGTGGACTTGAAAGCTAATCTCGCTCAATCGCTTGTCATCCTTTTGTGCCGATGCATTCTTTGAAGCCCCGGCGTGTGTGGGAGGGAAGAATGCACATGATGCGATGAGCGGGAAACAACCCAAGAGGTCCAACCCAACCACCAGTATCCGGGCATTTCACAGTTTTTGCTTTGCACCGTAATGGCGAGTGAAATGCATCGATCGATGAAGAGAATAATTTGCACGCGTTTTCCGATTCAGGGGGGAAGGAGCTGGGCGGGACTCACTGCAATACCAATGCGGTTCGTGGAACTCGCCGCATTCTGTGAACTTAATTTTATGCATGTATTTGACCTCCTAAGTGCCCTGCCAAAAAAATTTCGGGTCAGCTGAATGGCGCTTAGTTAAGTGTAAGCGACTGATTTAAAAAAAAGAAAGCTGGTCCGTAATAAACTAATTGCGACGAACAATTAAAGGAAGCTCAGAATAAGTCCTATTTTATGCCATAACTAACCGAAAATCATCGACTAGGGGACACAATGGAACAACAGTAAAGGGGACGTGCCATTGGCTATCTCCTGTCAAGAGGGCGAACCTACATAATTCATTGCCATTTGCAACTGGATTCATGATCGCAAGGAAACCCTAAATTCCGTTACATAAATGCCTTCGTTAAAACATTTTTTACTACTCGTTAGCATTAAAGCCTTGCAGGGTTGTCTTAAGGTGATCAGCGGCTTTTATATCGGTGGCATCTTACTGGGTCTTGCCAAGAGCGAACGGGTTGATCGCGAAAAAACTTGATTTCGAATTTAGTTTGCCAGGTGTAGCAACATATTACCAGTTAGTTTTATTGAAAACGGCACTCATCTCTATTTTGGCCAAACAAATGCTGCTGCCACCGCTGATACGCCGGAAACACGACTTACCGCAATCGAATTCAGTACATACTTGGAAAAGCAACAATTGCTTTAAAAGACGTTTTTAATTTCGAAGACCGGACTTGAAAAACTAAATATCCGCTACAATACCCCGCATTTCAATTTGACCAAGGATTGGTGCATTGGCTCGCTTATCGCGATTTTTCATAAAAGACCAACCGCAACATATAATTCAGCGTGGCAACAACAAAAACATTATTCTTGCCAATGAACGTGATTTTCTATTTTATTTGGAATGTCTAGCGGAAGCGGCGGAACGGTTTTGCTTAAAAATCCATGCCTATGTGCTAATGACTAATCATTTATTACCTTCTCCCAATGAATCAGCAGAGCATTCCGAAAACGGTCCAGTCGCTAGGACGTCGCTATGTGCAATATTTCAATTACTACTATGGAAGAACGGGCGCCCTGTGGGAAGGCCCATACCGAGCAATACTGATCGATAGCGATCATTATTTGTTCGCTTGTATGCGTCATATCGAGCTTAACCCGGTTCGTGCCTAAATGGTGAAACATCCAAAAACTATTCCTGGTCGAGTTGCCACCACAATGAAATGGGAAGCCCGATGCATGGATTACCCCTAATGATCTATACTTGTCTCTAAGCAAGGAGGAAAACGGTCGTCAAGTAGAGTATGCTTCGATATTTAATGAACGATTGAGTTAACTCGAACTTGAATCCATTCGAGTTGCAACCAACAAAGCTTGGGTGCTGGACTCAGAGAAGATCAAAAAACCTGTGGAAAAATTATCCGGTAGGCGAATTAGCCCTAATCCAAGGGGGAGGCCTAAGATGAATGACGGTTTGGGTGGGTATATCGAGTGTGACCCTATTTACATACAATTTACTTCACTATTAACTCTGTTTGCTCATGACTCTATTTACTCACAATCACATTAATTCTGCTCCCTACGGTCGCGGAACCTCGCTGGCGTTCGCCCAGTTATATGGGCGTTGGGCGGCCTCAGCGAGTTTGATGCTGCACCGTTATTCGAAAGGAGGATTCTGATGCCGCCATGGCTCACGTTTGTAATCATCGGTATTCTCGGCGGCGTCGCGGCGGGACTCTTCGGTATCGGTGGGGGCATCGTTATTGTGCCGGCGCTAATTTACTGGGCCGGTTTCTCTCAGCATATGGCAATAGGAACGTCCCTTGCGGTGCTGCTACCACCTATCGGACTCGCTGCCGTACTCGAATATTACCGGCACGGAAATATAGATGTGCGTGCGGCAGTTATTCTTGCCGTGACCATGTTTCTTGGCTCGTGGGTTGGCGCCTACTTCGCGAATCAGATAGAGGGTCCACACCTTCGCCTCATATTTGGCCTTTTTGTCTGCTGTCTTGGCGTGTACATCGTGTATGGTGCTTCCAAGCGCCTCGGCTGGTTCTAAACAAGTGCTGTGCGAACATGCTGCCCAACAATACGGCATATAGGATATAGGGGGGCAAAATCAATTGTGAATGGCTTTATTATATGCTGGTGGTGAATACTTGGTTATCTCTGCTTTTTACCTTCTTGCTTTTATGTCTAAGGAGGAATTTCAAAAAAAGTTCACCGACTCTTTGTTCGAGCCAATTTTTACTCCAGATGGGCATGAGCATTAAGATCTGTGTGATGCTATTCCGTGCTTTCTGAGGATGGTTTTGTACGACCGGTTTTTCGAGGAATTTCTATGTCAAATTACAACTTGAGAAAGACTATCGCTCTAGGCTCGGTTGCTATTCTTTTGCTAGTGGAATTCAGCATGTTCCACGACTTTTTTTATCCGTTTCGGTTTCTGTGGAATCAAGGCAAGATTATCGAGTTCTTCCTATCATTGATTTTGTTCATCTGGAGTCTATTAGGCGCATTCGTAATATTCTTTAGTGGCCGCAGTCTATTTCGAAAAATAACATTACCTTTTTTTATATTTTTCTTTATTTTTAATATTGGTATCTTCAATATCGCAAACTCACCGATCGATTTCCAACAGGCAGTTATTATCGTGGAGAATTTTCAATGGTGGTTTTGGGCCGTGGTTGAGAATTATGGCTTAGCGGTACTGCCCGGATTTATAATTCTTATTCCAATCATTATTGTCGTCGAACGGTTACCTGAACTGTCAAAATTGAATTTACCCAAAAAGGCCTATTTCGTTCCAATAAGCGCAGTAATACTTACTACTATTGGTCTGCAATATAGTCATGGCTTTTTTGATCGGTATCCCTCCTTTTTCAGAATTCCATCAATGCTTGCATTTGCCGGCCTAAGTAGCGTTTACGATGGTGAAAGATCTGAGGTTACTTACTCGGGTTCTATAGATGCGCAGGTTGAGAAAATTGTCCTGATCGTGGATGAAAGTATCCGTGCGGACATTCTGGGAATCAATGGATACAAAAAAGACACGACACCTTATCTTAGCTCTCTGGAAACTGGAATCGCGAATTTTGGATTAGCCGCCTCAGCTTCCAACTGTAGTGATTATTCCAACCTCATTCTTAGGACGGGCGTGAGAAAAGAGGAGATTCCAGACTACAATCAAATGACCTTAAAGAAACCTTCGATTTGGCAATTTACCAGAAAGGCTGGGTTTTATAATGTTTACCTGGATGCCCAGAGTGCCGAGGAATGGGCGAACTACCAAAACTTCATGAATGAATATGAGGCTTCTTTAGTTGACGAAATCATTAGAGTTCGTCAGAAAATCGCCTATGAAAGCGACGGAGTTGCTAGTGAAAAATTAATGGATTATCTTAAGCAACCCGGTAAGACCTTTATCATGCTCAATAAATACGGCATTCATTTTCCATACTTTAGGAGCTATCCCAAAGAGTACAATATTTTCACCCCTGCGCTTGAGCCGGGTGAGCCAATGAATGACAGAGAAAAATCCCTGAATTCTTTTATGAATGGAATACGTTGGAGTGTTGATGACTGGTTTAAAAACTTGTTGGCCGAAAGCGAGAATTTTAAGAGTTACGTCATTATATATACCAGTGATCATGGACAAAATATAGTTGACGACGGAACATTGGCTACTCACTGTAGGCCGAGAGCAAATCGTTTCGAAGGTATTGTGCCTATGATGGTATTCTCCAACGACGCTGCAATTTTAGAAAGATTCAAGGCGGTTCAAGCGATTAGTTACGACAAGACGAGCCACTTTCAGATATTTCCGACGCTCATTAGACTTGCCGGTTACAAAGGCTCGTGGGTCAAAAGCCATTACGGAGCATCTCTGAGCGAGCCCCCCAGTACCTTGCCAGAATTTTTTGTGGGAGACCTCCATGGTCGTGGATCAGTCAGGCAATGGGATTCAATATTTCCCGCAGAGACTAAAAGTAACTAGGGGCTTTGAGTACGCTTTTGGCCGTGGTAACAGACGGTGCTCCGGCTCTTCCGTTAAACCGGGGAGGGTTGCCCCTGAGCCGCTCTGAGAAAACCATAAAAGTACAGACTTTGTCTTGCCCCTTTATCTTGTATGCGTTGCATCGAACTCAACCCGGTACGCGCTAAAATGGTAATGCATACGGAAAGGCGGATTCGTTGATTACTCCACATGGTCTATACTTCTTGTTAAGCAACAGGCAACCCGCCGACAGGAAGCGTATATTAAATCAAATGGCAAGGCCAGAATAAAGATGAACGACATATTCATAAGTTATGCTCGCGAGGACAAAGTATGCGTCACAGCATTAGTGGCTGCTTTGAAGAAACAGGGTTGGTCGGTCTGGTGGGATTCCTCAATCCGTACCGGAGAGAAGTTTTCTCAAGTAATAGAAGAAGCGTTAGTTAAATCACGTTGTGTGATTGTCGTTTGGTCCAAGTATTCCGTGGTGTCGGATTGGGTGATTGCGGAAGCTAGTGAAGCGCGTCGAAGGAGTACATTGGTCCCCATTGTCATCGACGATTCTGTTCCGCCTCTTATTTTTCGGCAACTGCAAACCGCGAGCTTCGTCGACTGGAATGAAGATGATAGCTCTGCCGTGTTTCAACAACTAGCCTCTGACGTTGGTAATCTCCTAGGCAAACCACCATCTGTACAGCAAGAACAAGCAAATGTCGCGTTTGCCGCAGACTTGGCCAGAAGGTCGGTCGAGATAAGAAAACAAGTTTTAGAACGAAAACAGGATGAGATCGGTACTTACTGGTGGTATTTAATGCAAAACAAAGAGCGAGAGAGACTATTAGAGTTATCCATTTTGCTCGCCATTGAATCGCTGCGCATATCTCCGTCGGCAGACGCTGAGAAAGCATTGCGCGATGGCTTGGTATTGCTTACCCGCCCCATTGCAGAACTGGACTATGAAGGATACCGATCGTCCACACTGGACTTTTCACCGGATGGGAGCTATCTGACCACAACCAGTAAAAAGAATACCGCTCGTATATGGGATGTTCAAAATTGGCAGGAAATTAAACGGCTAAGACATAAAGGCAGGGTAATGGCTGTTCGATTTAGTCCCAGTGGTAAGATATTGGCAACTGGAGATGAGCAGGGTACAGCGTACCTGTGGGATGTGGCCACTGGCAAAGAATTGTTTAGCATGGCCCATAATGGCGAGGTTTGGGATGTCGCATTTAGTCATGATGGTACTTTGTTAGGTACCGCAAGCTTAGATCACTGTGCACGTCTATGGAATGTTGTTGATGGTGCGCAGATGGGTCAATTTGCACACCCGGCTCAACGGGTGACGAGAATCGTTTTCAGTCCTTTAAAACGCGCTCTGTTTACTTTATCTGAAGACAGTATCGTACGTCTGTGGAATCTTGAGAATGGCGAGGAACTCGCAAACTTTGAACATAAAGACGTATCGGAAATTGCTATTAGCCCAGATGGCAAACATTTAGCCACCGCGTCAGAGTACCATGAGGATGCCAGCATACGGTTATGGGATACCATGACCATGAAAGAAATAGTATGTATGGAGCATGATGGAGGATTGGAGTCGGTGACATTTAGTCCCGACGGAAATTTTCTTGCTTCGGCAAGTCGTGACGAAACCGCAAGGTTGTGGGAGATACCCAGCGGAAAAGAAGTTTTCCGTCTACGTCACATGTCCAGAGTTATCACGGTGACATTTAGTCATGATGGGACTTATCTTGCCACTGGTAGTCAAGGTGATGGCGCCAGGGTATGGAAAGTATCGAGCGGCGAAGAAGTCGCACGTTTAAATATTCCCGGCAATGTTTACGCGGTTGTATTCAGTCCAGACGACAACTGTGTGGTAGCTGGCAGCGGTACGTCAAACGCTATGGTATGGCGCCTGTCGATTGACGATTTAGTGGAAGAAGCCTGCAAGCGATTGACTCGAAACTTGACGAGCGTAGAGTGGAATCAATATTTTGATAAGAAACCTTATCGCAAAACCTGCTCTGATCTACCACTGTAGCAGCTAGTGTACTGTTTTCAGTAGCCGCATCGTCAAAAGTTAACCGGCTTCGATGATTCTGTGCTCTATAAGCCCGCCACCTCGCTCCACATAAAATGCTTAATCATAGACGCCCTGCGGATAGTGATACCCGGTGTTATAAGCACGGTATCCGCTATTGCGTTGTATGTGGCATTGTTTGCCAAACGATAAGAAAGACTCTTAGGAGGCAGCGACTATAGTGAGCGGCAGAAAGGTGTGAATGTGATTGTGTTAAGGTTGAGGTACGCAAAACTTTTATGTTTAGGGTACGTCCCAATTCTTATTTGGTGATGCTCACTATCCAGTGCAACAGGTTTTCTCCGGGTACCGGCCGTGAAATATGGAAGCCCTGCACCTGTTTGCAACCGTATTTTGCCAAAACATCGAGAATTTCGGCGCTTTCCACACCTTCCGCGGTTACGTTCAATCCCAGACTGTGTGCGAGGTCGATGATGGAGCGCACGATAACTGCGTCATTTTCATCTTCGAGAATGTCGCAGACAAATGACTGATCTATTTTAAGTTCCTGAACACGCAAGTGCTTCAAGTAAGACAGGGATGAATAGCCCGTTCCAAAATCATCTATGCACAAGCCAACACCCATGTCGCACAGTGCCTGCACGGTGGTTTTCGCGCGATCGGGATCATGCATAAGATCATTTTCGGTAATTTCCAACTGCAGTACGTCTGCCGAGGCCCCGGTTTCTTCGAGAACCGCTGATACTCGACTTGGGAGCGCATGGTCCATTAGATCCCGAGCAGAGATGTTTACAGCCACCTGGACGTTATGACCTTGTTGCCGCCATTGCATTACGTCGCGAAGGGCTTGCCTCATCACGTAATCGGTAAGCGCATGAATGATGTCACTGACTTCGCATAGCGGGATGAATTCCTCAGGTGGTATAAAACCATGCGTAGGGTGCTGCCAACGCACTAACGCCTCGACACCACACATTTTGCGCGATCCGGTTTCCACCTTTGGCTGATAGTAAAGTACGAGATCGCCATTATCGATGGCCTGTCTGATGTCATTGATCAGTGACAGGCGGCGAGGACCGTAAGGATCGCGTTCTGCATCATAGAGTGCGTAGCCCGTCATGGTTCGCTTTGCCTGGTACATAGCCACATCCGCCCGACGCAACAAATCACCAGGCTCATCGCCGTGATCAGGATATAGGCTTAAGCCGACACTACCACCGATCTGTATCTGTGTACGATCCAAATCAAATGGCTGCATGATAGCTTGTCGCAACTGCTTCGCCAGAAGAATTCCGTCACCATCAAGCAGAATCGGATCAAGCACAAATGCAAATTCGTCACCGCCAAGGCGGGCAACAAAATCACCGGGGCGAAGTACCGACTCTAGACGCGGTTTAAGCAGACGCAACAAATGATCGCCGGCAAAGTGTCCAAGGGTATCGTTAACCTCTTTAAACCCATCAAGATCCAATAACGCCAAACAGAAGCGAGAGTTCTCGCGTGACGCCTTGTCCACAGTTTCTTCCAGTTTGCATTGCAGAGACCAGCGGTTAGGTAATTCAGTGAGCGAGTCGAAGCTCGCCATTTGCTCCAAGGCCTGTTCCTGTACGCGCCTTTCGGTAATATCGAATATGGTGCCAATGACAATGTTGCGCTGGCGGATAGGGTCAAATAAATTGTGGGCTCGGAACTCAATATAGCGGACCTGCCCGTCAGCAAGCTGCAGCCGGTGTTCCTGGGTAACAGACTCCTGACCCGCCATGGCCGCATGCAGAAGCCCATTTACCGCCCCTTTGTCCTCGCGATGCACCAAGGCGAGATAGTTGTCAAGGTTACTAAAGGTATTGTAGTTTTGCTGCCACCCCAGTAACGAGACAGCCTCTTCTGACCAGTACACCTTGCCCTTTTGATAATCCCATTCAAAACTGCCGATTCGCGCAATATGTTGCGCCTGCGTCAAGGCATTCTGGCTATGACGCAGTTTAACCATTGCAGTATGCCGTTCGGTTTCTGCTGCAATGCGGGAGGCAAATACCCCAAGAATTGGCGCGGTCCAACTGTTCAGTTCCATGGGTTTTACATCCATTATTGAAACCAATCCGATAAGCTGCCCATCCGCCCCGATCAACGGTGCGCCGAAATAGCTCTCTATTCCCATGTCCACCAGCATGGCGTCATCGGCATAAAGTGAGGACGCCTCTCTGGGAATCAATTCCACTGTTAAATCAAGAACGTCCTTACAGGGTGTTCCTTCAAGGGAGTATTCAAAATTGCCAATGTATTGATTCTCTGCCCATACTGCGCGTGTTCTTACATCTTGCTTACTGGATTTGAGTAATCCTATGAAGGCAAACCTGGCGTCGTACACCTTGGCCAGGTTCATAACACAGGTTTTGTAGAATTCCTCGATATTGAGATTGGACCCGGTTCCGGCCAGTGTTTGCATCACCAGTTCAACCTGTCGGCGTTGGGTTACATCAAACATGAAACCTTGTACTTTCGAGACTCCGTTGCTGCCAGCAGCAACGTTAACAATATTGCGTATCCAAACTACCCTGCCGTCTGCTGCAACCATGCGGTATTCAAATTCATGACCTTCGCCTCGCTTCACACTATTGAGGTAGAACTGCCTTGCCTGTTGTGCATCTTCCGGATACGTATGCTCTAACCAGAAATTCGGCGCCAGCCATTTATCAGCGGAAAACCCCAGCAACTGCTGAACCTGGGGTCCAACATAAGTAAAGCGCCATATAGCGAGATCCATCTCCCATGGAACCGCTTGCGTTGACTCCAGCAATCGTTGATAAAGTCCCAATTGCTGGTGCGAGTCATAATTTACTCGTGCGTGCATAGAAATAGGTTACTTACAGGAACTTGAACCATAAAAATCCGAAATCACTTCTGAATTAGTATCGGCCGTGAAATCAAAGTCTTAAGTTCCGGAGGATTAGGTCTGTGGGGTGGGGTGAGTTTGTGAATCCCAACAAATGAGCCATAACTCTCTATAAAACAAAACAAAACAAAATCTTATGAAAAAAGGAAATGCGGTTGGATCGAATTTAGAGGAGATGGCTACTTTTCACAGTAAAGCTCGCCGAACGTCGGCGCATTTTATCGCAGAACCACATCGAGATTGTGCAGTTTGATGGTGAAGGTTGGGGCAAGTGCGGGGGAAGCATTCTTGTATGATGTTCAAAATTATACAAAATTCCCCGCAATCCCATTGACATGGTTTACAGACGATAATTTACAGTGTTTATG
>JASFLF010000022.1:0-13394 GCA_050118235.1 Gammaproteobacteria bacterium
GGATGCAGCAACAGCAGTCCAACACCGTATTGTTTTAATTCCAGCGACATACCTTTCATACTGGCATTCAACGCGGCTTTACTGGAGCGATAAGCGTAGTCATGGGCGTTGGTAATATCGCTAATACACCCCATGTGACTGGTAATGACGACAACCAGCTTTTTATCGCTCATTGCCACATTCTTATAAAAAGCCTCCGTGACTCTAACAGCCCCCAAACAATTGGTGCGGAAACTCTCTTCCCAATCATGATAGTTAATGCGTTTTAATGCATCTTGCGCCCATTTTTCAAAGTATACACCTGCATTGTTAACCAGCAGATCAATGGGCGTGCCTGACAGTGTGTTCGCCAGTACGGCGATTTGGTCCGCCCGCGTGACATCCAATGGATGAATGACAATTTTCGGGAATTGATAAGCCAGTTGTCTTAATTCATCGGCTTGCTCGGGATCACGACACGTCGCTAACACTTGCCATCCTTTTTGCGCATGGTGCCTTACCCACTCGAGACCCAGACCGCGATTACTTCCCGTGACTAACAGTGTTGGCATATTGTGCTCTCAACAAAACCAGACGTTGTTAATGTTATAAATATGTAGCAACACAATCACAAATCCACAATGATATACCTCAACATCCAGGCCCCGTGGAGTCGGATTTGAGACAGGCAACGATTTACACACTCTTATTGAGAGCCGACATTATATCCACGAGAATTATAAGGTTAATACCTTAGTATTGACGTCAACTATTTAGTTCGGTAATCTTCGAGCTTTATTTGCTAACACAACACCGAAGGGGGGAAACAATGGAATTAGTAATTATTTTGTTCGTAGTGCTGCTGGGGATAGCTTTTACCGGCGCTGCGTTCGGTTAATACCATTTAACCTTAACACCAAGCCAAGGCTCTACCTTGGCTTTTTTTTGCCTTTAACTATCCTCAGTGATCCGTTCGAACAATTGCAAACTGAGGGGATTTTCAAAGATCTGGTGAGCCACGATTAATCCAGTTGCCGACCAAGTTTGATAAAAATTGGCTCTGCGGCCAATAAGCCCGCCTCTCTCGCCATCGTAATACTCCGGCCAATTGTCCTGAGCCAACCGTTCCGTACTTAAATTAATCGCCCGTTCCGCGGCTTCCAGTCTACCTGCTCTTAAGGCCGACGCGACAAACGGCCAAATCAACACCGGCCAGTTACCCCCATTGTGATAAGACCACGCGACGTTTTTAGGATCACTACCGGTGACAAACGTCCACTCTTTGCCTGTAACCGCCGGGTAAACGATTTTTACCGGCATTTCACCGATTAATTTGTCCCACCGGCTTTCGAATAAATTCATAATGGCATGGCGGAATTCCGCAGTTGCTAAACCAAACAAAATGCCGAGCAAATTACCCAATGTAAAAAAACGGAAATCGATGAGACCCGGCCCTAGATTACCTACAAAATAGCCACTACGCCTATCCAACCAGTCATACATCCAGTCCGGAATACTCTCCGGGTAAACATTCAAAATGTTGACCACCTCCAGCCCGAACTCTTCCCCCTGGTAGCGATGCATTTCATTGAGGCGCCTGCGGTCCACCCAGTAATACGTTCGCACATAATCCCGTAGTGCGTCGCCAAGCACTTTAAGATTTTCCAGCAAGTTTTGGTTGTCCGGGCTATTTATCAACAATACCGAAGCGTTACGCAACATTCCGTAAAACAGCGCTTGAAGCTCCAATGGATAACCATAAACTCCCATACGCCGATCAACCATGAATGCGGCATCGGGCACTAACAAGGTGGGCGACGACTCGAAACGCTCGCGCAGGTACAAATCGAGAATTTCCTTAATACATTCCTGTACATCTTCGGAGTGCACAAATTGCCAATCATCTGTCGTGGTCACGTAAGCTTTCAATAAAAACATCCACCACATGGAGGAATCCACTGGAGTAACGCGCCCGATTGCACGGTCTCCAAAATCGGCAATAACCTGCTCTTCCTGATCCGTATTGATAACTTTGAAACTGGCCGGCATTAATCCCAACGAACGCTTGTGCCCTTTCATGACGTGTTGTTGATAACGAACCTGCATTACCGTAGTTAGAAAGTTTTTTACAATATTGGTATTGCCATCCAGCAAAAACGCCAGTGCGGAGGGAACAAAATCCCGAATAAAACATTCATGATAATTTACCGCCACCGGGTCCGGATCACACGCCGCCGCCGTTCCTATGGGTTCACCGCGGTAATAGATAATGGACTGATTCAGCAAGTTAAATGCGTTTTCAATGGGCATGTGGGCGAGTTTCGAGTATTAAGATTTCTATGGCTATCAACTTGAGAATTCTGAAGAGTATCCCCGCACAGGTCAATGAAAAGTTGACCGGTTCTTGACTTGATTCAAGTTTGCGCTGGATTAGCCAACATTCATGCGCCGAATGTTATATCGCAGCTTTTTCGCATTCAAAGCCCGGGCGAGCATCGGATGGGATTTAATATTGTTACGCAACTGGGAACCGTCTGTAGATATTCTCAGGAACACAGCCACGGAATTCTCGGTAGCCGGCGTAGTGAGTTGATAGGCGGAAGTAAATTTTTGCCTGAGCTTAGGATTAGTAAAATAAGCACATTGTTTCATTTCGCGATTGGAAATAAAATTACTGACTAATACCCCACTCGGACTTAAATGTTTTAGTAGCAAATTAAACCATTTCACATCCGCAGGTATTGCTCTTGCGGGTGTACCGTTTTGTTCCGCGAATACATCATCGATAATCAAGTCAAATTTGGCACCGCGATAGCCTCGAGCCCATTGGGCCGCGTCAGCTTTGATCAAGGTGATTTTTTTATTACGTAATCCAAAATATTTTTTTGCCAGCATTAAATGGGTAGAGTCTAATTCCACGCCGACAATTTCGTCGGGCTCAACAAAATGAAGCAATTGGCGAATGACCGCGCCACCCCCCACCCCTAATACCAATACGCGTTTAATACGCTGTGGCGGATAGAAAAACGCGGGCAAAAACAGCAAATCCCATACACTGCCGGTGATGGGATTGGTTGGATTATATTGGCTGTGAAAAACGCCATCGGTGTATAGACGCAAGCTGTTGCCGGCGGTGCGAACTTCATAACGCGTAGCGCCGGTTTGCCTACTCCACAACAAAGCCATTTAATAATACCTATAGAAAATCGTTGAACAACATATTTGAACAACAGATCAGAGCAACGGATTAGTGCATCACAAAAAAGCAGGCATTATAACCTGCTATGTGTCGAAATTCAGCCCAGGATAACGGTATTCAGTTTAATCACATTATCCTCATTGGATTGCGGAATCCGAGATTCCGGCGCCGAAGAGGCGGTATAGCTGAATGGAGAGGATTTTTGTTTGGACAATGTCTGCACGTTTTTCGTATTTGTTATGTGATCGAAGGCTATGGCGAAATTTTGTTCCAGCGTCTTTATGGCTTTATTGCCTGTAAGGCCAAATTTTTCATTGGCCTTCGATATACTTTCGCCAAATTGACGCTCGTGATCAAGCATATATTCTTTATATTCGTGATACATACTGTAAATTTTTTTACATTGCGCCGTGGTGATGTTTGTCGCGTTGACGCCTTCGTCGTACAATCCGAATAACTCACCTTCGTAATAACGTTGCATCACCGTCTCTGGAATTTTTTCTTGATCGGAAAACGCATAATAACGAATGTAATACCATATCAATGGCCGGTTATCCAACAAAAATGCGTTGCCTAACGCCGGAAACATTGGTGCCTTGTTGGGTTTCAAGCCGATAATCCCTTGGTAAGCCAGCGACAATAACACCAGGCGTTCATAAGACTTGCGGGCAAACAGTTGCGGGTTTTGATTGACGAGTCGCAAATCAAACGCCATCAACCAACGATCAACTGTCTTTTCGTAATTTTTTAGAATTTCCTTGACGCACTGTTTTACGGCTTCTTTGTCCTCGTATACAAACCGCGCTATGCGCTTATACTGGTGATATTCCAAATAACGCTTATCGGCCAAACGCGCCACTAAAATACTTTGCACCACGTTATTCAGCGACTCGATTTCTTCACTAGCCACTATTTTAAAAGCGCCGCGGATTAAACCGATATAATATTGTTCCGCCTCCAGAGCGTCATCTTTGAGCCGACGACCGTGAACATCAAATCCAAGTGAATCCAGAACAGGTGTCAATACCCTGTCATCTTGAAGATTAAATCCGTAACCAATGGTCGGCAACCCTGTAGACGACAGAGATAATGAAGAATTAAATTCGGTGTTTTGAAAAGAGAGCTTGAAAGCTAATTCTTTATAGTCAAGTTCACTGATGCAATGCAATTTCATCACAAGCCCCGCCGGATCGAATTGAGTATTTTATCGGTACCACGATAGCGAGGGAGCAAAAAGTATGCCGCCGACATAAGCCAGGATTTCGTTGGCAACTGTTAACCCGGCTTAACGCCGATGGTGGCAAATTGAAGGCAGTAAGGCTATGTCAGGAAACACGCTTCATGCAGGGTTTGACCACTCTTGGAGATATTTCGATATGGAGACATATTCTTAGGGAGAGTTGTTTTGAGTAATAATCCTTTCCAAAAACTGAATATATTGCGGTTTATTCCACGGACGGCCGCCCAGGGCGAGGTATCGCAACTGACCTTGCGGGTCGACCAAAAAGGTGGAAGGCAGCCCGCGCGGCTGCCAGGCCTCCGTTACTAATCCGTCATAATCCAACAAAGGCGTCAAATCCGGCGCCACAATTCCCATAAAGCTAAATACCGTGTCATCGGTTTCTGCGGTGTTCACCATCACAATTTCCAGCCCTTCATTTGACAACTGAGTGTCTGACAACTGATTGTCTGACAGCTGTTTAGCCATGGCTTGTATGGTGGGCATTTCCTTGCGGCACGGCCCGCACCAACTGGCCCAGAAATGCACAAACGCCCAACGGCCTCGGACATCGGCCAGATCGAAGGGCTCGCCATCCATGTTTTTCAGCTTCAACGCCGGCGCCGGCTTTCCGTCTAACACGATAATACCTTTTGGTACGTCGGGGTCCGCCGTTGCAACGGCAACTCGCACGATCATTACCAACACTATCAGTTTGCATAAAAAGTGAATTTTAATTTTCATATACTGTGAAACTATTTAATGCATTGCAGTTGTTGTAGGTGAACGGAAAGCGGACTGATTTGTTTATCCGCTCCTCTGAGAAATTTAGCGGTCAGTTCAAAAGGTTGTTCCGTAAACGCCATGGTGATATTTCCTCCAACCCCCTCGCCTGCTTGCAGGTCCCGCCGCTCGGGTAATTGAGTCCATCCAAAGGTGGAACGGTTCGCCATGGGCACATCTAACTTTTTCCAGCGTTGGTTCCAGAAAGCCCTATCCAAACGCGTAACATCAGCGGCATGACTATGAAACCGCCAATTATCCAATTCCAGCCACAAAATGTCGTCGGTTTTGTTATTAATAATCACCGTCATAAAACAAGCCTCGGCAATTGCCGCTATCGCCTTCTGGGAAAATCCCCGGCCTTCGTAAAACGCTTTCATTTGTTCCCGGGTACGGGGAATCACAATCATTTTGAGCGTAGCGTTTTCAAATTCAATCCGGTTGGTTTTATCGTTTGTCGATCCTGCCTTATTCGGTGCGCTTGCCGCGGGCGGTTTGGATTCTTTGCGTGTGTTGTCGACGCTATCGGTGCTGTCAACCGCTTTTGCATTGGCCCCCATACACGCTATAGCAAACACTGCACCCAGGGCGGCAATTCGTGTTAGGTGTTCGATTGTCATATCGTGATTCTATTAAACTTTTATGGAAATAGAGCCGGTGGCTTGCGATGCAAAGTCGCCTGCTCATACGCATAAGCAAATTTCAATAACATGGCTTCCGAATACGGCCGCCCCAAAATCTGCAAACCGGCGGGCAATTGACTGGAAGTAAATCCCATCGGCACGGTAATAGCCGGTTGGTCGGCGTGCGGTGAAATAATCGGACTATTGTTGCCATGAGGGCTGTCCAAATCTCCCAGCAGTCTGGGTGGATTGTTCCAGGTGGGGTACACAAGCGCATCCACACCCAGGGCATCCATGGCGTTTACAACCGCTTCGCGCAACGCTTTTCGCCGCGGGTCGCCGTATACATCGACACAAGGAATCTCTTGCTGTTCGGGCGCCACCTCAACAGACATGGCCCATTTGAATGCATCTTGACTCAACGGATGATAGCGGCCCTGGTCCGCTATGTCTTGGAGGCGTTTCACCGGCGCCGATTCACCCAGGCTGGCAAAATAATGATTAATATCATAACGAAAGCGGCTACAAAATCCCGTGGCCTTGGTCAGTTTGTCCAAGTCCGGAATTTCGAAAGGATCGACGATGTCGGCGCCAAGTCTTTTCAAATCGTCGATGGCGCTGGCAAACAACTCGGCGATCTCAAAATCCGTAGTGTCAGTATTGGACAACGCCCGCAATACTCCGATTCTCGCGCCATTCAAACCATTGGGATCCAAGTAGTCCATATAACTTTTTGGAATATGTGTTTTGGCCCGCTCACTGGCCGGGTCCGCGGGGTCGGGTCCGGCTATGACAGACAAAACCCGCGCCGCGTCCTCCACGGTACGCGTCATAGGGCCCGCCACATCACGGTTATACAACAACGGAATAATTCCGGTTCTACTGACCACACCGATGGTGGACCGAATGCCTACCAAGGCCAGGTGCGAAGAAGGCCCGCGAATGGAATTGCCAGTGTCGGTCCCCATGCCGACCAATCCAAAGTTCGCCGCTACCGCCGATGCCGTACCGCCACTGGAACCGGCGGGCACTCGTTGCAAATCATAAGCGTTGCGGGTTTCACCGTGAGTGGAGCTGATGGTGAAATACGGGCTGAATGCCCATTCCGCCATGTTGGACTTGGCCAATATGATGGCGCCGGCCTGGCGTAACGCACTCACGACATGAGCGTCCTCCGGAGGAATGGAGTCTTTTAATACCATGGAACCGCCGGCAGTAGCCATGTCAGCGGTATTATAATTGTCTTTCAAAATTACCGGCACACAATGCAAAGGCCTTAACTGACTGGTTTGCCCAAACTCGTCATCCAATGCCTGTGCCTTACTCATGGCATTGGGATTCACCATGACGATAGCATTCAGTTGAGTTTGCTGATCGTATTGCCTGATTCGCGCCAGGTATTGAGACACCAACGTGGTACAACTTAAGCGATGAGCCAGCATTGCCGTATGCACCTTGGCAATAGTGGTTTCTATGATGGGGAATTCGTCCGCCGGAACAGGCTCGACGGCGACTTTGTTGACTGCGCAAGCCTGCAAAATCAGGGCGCATAGTGTTAAAATCAGCCAGTATTGTTTAAACACCATCATTTCTCTTTTGTTATTCCATTCAATATACTCAACGCCGCGATACTTATGACAATCACAGCATCCAAACCCTTAAGATACTTATTGATTCTTGGTGGCATGCTGAGTGTCGCGTTGGGCATTGTCGGCGTGTTACTACCATTGTTGCCAACAACCCCTTTTATGTTGCTGGCCGCGGCATGTTTCGCCCAATCTTCACCACGATTCCATAATGCGCTCCTTAAAAACCGCCTGTTTGGGCCCATGATCAAGCAATGGCAAGAGCAGCGAAGTATACCGAAAAAATCCAAAAACCAGGCGATTTTTTTAATCGTTGTTGTATTTACGATCTCGATCGTGTTTTTTATTCAGGATAGTGTGGCGCGAGCGCTGATGGTGGCCACTGCGGCGCTTTTAATTGGCTTTTTGTTGCGTATACCGTCCGCCGAGCCAAATCCCTTGAGATAATAGCTCAGGTTACAAAGTTCGTATTATTGCGGCACCAGCCAGCGTATTGATTTCACCACGAAGGGCACGAAGGGTAAAACAACTAAATTTATTTTCTTCGTGTGCTTCGTGGTGAATAGTTATTGCTTATCAATCTGCGCACTTCACACAACACGGCGCAGCCGGATCGACGCGCAAACGTCCCAGACCGATAAATTCCCCGCATTTCACACAATAACCGTATTCGTCCTCTTCGATTCTTTTCAGTGCCGACTGAATTTTTTGCAGTTCTATAGTGCGGCGTCGTTGGGCTTCCTGAGACATCGCCTGGCCTTGCAAGGCATCCATGCGGGACAAGCGGCCAACTTTACTTTGATCCAGTTCCACTACACCGGCGGACTCCTTTCCAGTCGCTTCAACTTGTTGCAACAAAGCGCGTCGCGCCAACAACAGCTGCTTGAACTCGATCACATCCAATTGATCTTCTTCGCTCATCGTATCGGTTCCCACTCTTAGATCATCGAATCAATATTTTAACGGCGCTATTGATTTCCTGAAGCAACGCCTTGTCACCGCCGCGGTCCGGATGATGTTCCATGGCCAAACGCCGATATTGTTTTTTGATAGTATGAACGTCCACCGGATCTTCCAGTCCCAATATCCGTAGCGCGTGTTCTCTTTTATCGTTGCTAGAGAGTTTGATATAAAATCCGGCCAGCATTTCGTCCACTTCCCTGGCCGAAGTGTTTTCCAAATTGGAAAAATCCAAATAATAATCCATTAACGCATCGTACGATTCTAAGGAATCTTCACCTTCCCGATATGGTAAAAGCCGGATTTTAACGGGATTGATGTCCAGATAGCCGAGTTTTTGTTCCAATAACCGGTTGCGCAACTGATATAAAATGTTGAATAACAGAAAATGGGCTTTAAACAGTGAATGATTGTTGCGAAACGCGTTAGACCAGGTTCCCGAGCAATCATCGCCCATCATCAGTTTCAGCAAGTCATGTTCGCTGATGCCATCATGACGTTGTTGTAGACAATCGTGTATCCAGTGGAATAAGTCTTCGTTGATTGCGATTGACATGCTATGTCGGAATATTTCTTTGCAGAGATAATTTCACGATAACAATTCTTTAAGCTGCGCCAATTCTACTTCAAGTTGATTTACGCGCTGTTCCAAGGTGTCGAGCCGGTTTGTGTCTTCCGCCCTGGTCACCGGCTCGCTGGCGGTAGGGAGTTGCGATATATCAACTTCACCGCTGAACAAATGCGCATAGCGGGATTCCCGCCGGCCCGGTTCGCGGGGCAATTTCACCACAAACGGCCCGTCTTCCCTTGTGCTTAACTGCTCCAGGGTATCTTCCACTTGTTGGATATCGTTAAACTCACACAAGCGGTTGGTGCGGCCGCGCAATTCACCCGGTGTTTGCGGCCCTCGTAAGAATAATACACAAACAATGCCCATTTCCCGGTCATTGAACTGATACTGGCTGAATTCGGTGTTGGCAAAGCGGTGCCTGTATTTCGTCACCCGGCTACTGGCGCCCCCGGCGCTGGATACCAGATGTTTTTTAACCAATTCATCCACGGTTTGCTGTACTTCCCCTTCACTTAAATTCATCACCGGATCGCGGTTACTCTTCTGATTGCAGGCGTTGGTCAACGCATTCAACGACAAGGGGTATTGATCCGGAGTGGTTTTTTCTTTTTCGATCAGGCAACCGATGATGCGGGTTTCGATAAGGGATAATTCTAGGTTCACTGTTTATGTCCTTTCATGGTCAAACACGGGTTATAGCATATAAATTGCAACGAATTATGGTAATGGTACGCAGTTCTCACTAACGGACGCAATGCCGATCTCAAGTAATTATAAATCGATCCGAAATAATTTCTCTGACTAATGCGTTAATAATGAATTATGTGTTGAAGTTTTTTGGAATCCCCGTAGTAGCCACACTAACCCACTTCAGGATTTCTTCAGAATATCTCCGCAACCATCTGATTTTACTGAAGTAATCGGTTGCATCAATCATATTTTTTAAGCGGCCACGCTATTCAACGTAGGGAGTAAATCAACAATGAAGCTTTCATTAAGAATAACCTTGCTATCTTCCCTTTTCGCCATAATGGTCGGATGTGGGGGCACAGGCACTGAAGATCCAAACCAGAATCCAGACGCACCGGTTTTATCACCGATTGGCAACAAAACTGTAACTACCGGAAACAACTTAGCATTCACAATATCAGCAACTGATCCAAATGGATTACTTTTAACTTATGATTCTGATGGTGGTGTTGGCGGTGGGCCTAATCCCTATTCCGATACTGGAAATACCGCCAATTTCAACCCTAACACTCGACAGTTCAGTTGGAATACCATAGGAGTTGCATTAGGTGACTACAACGTGCAATTTTCCGTTATGAACTCGGCCGGACACTCAGATAGTGAGACCATAAGAATTAGGATCCAAGCTGAGCCGCCTTCGTCAGACCAATATACTACTGGACAAACGCTATATAACAACAGTTGCCGCGATAGCAATTGTCACAATAATGAAGATATTGATCCACCCAGCGGTGGCAAGTTCAGCGTATTGTGTCTGACTGAGGCGGAAGTTAAAAATATTACGGAAAATCCCCCCCGGGGCATGCCGCCCTTTAATTTCAATAGTACAGAAGAAGCGGCTATTTCGTACTATTTAACAAATGTCCACCCTGACGCTTGCCTAATCCCAACACCATAACAATACTGTGTGTGCAGAACATGTGTTCTGCACACACCAGTTTTTGTAATGCCTCAAAACAAAATTACGCGCAATTATTTCATCCCTTCGATATACGTCCGCCCAATGGGCGTTTGCACATACACTTTTTTACCGTCCACACTGGCCCAAAAATAATAATAACCTTTCTGAGGTTCGCTGGTGACTTTGCCGTCTTCGACCACCCAGCTTTTCACGTGACTGCCATCGGCATACGTCACACGGTAATCGCCTTCCAGCCAGGTTACGCCCAAACGCGACAGTTTGTTTTGCTGCTCTTCTGAGCACGATACTAAAGCCAGCACCATTAGCACTGAGATTGCCGCCAGTGTTTTGGCTTTCCCATGAGATTTGTTCGTTTTGACCATAGGTTTCTCCAAAAAAATGTATGAACGAGGAAAATAAGACATGGATAATCATCAAAATTCCTAGCCTTTTGTTTTCACAGCCTGACGCCACTATATCAAGTGGAATATAATAAAGCCCCATTTGATGGGATAGAATGATCGGCTATTTGAAAGGACCGGAATTAAACACTATGAGCACTGAAAATGATTATATTAAGGCAGCGTCTTTGGATGAAATAGCATCAGGGAAAATGATCTGCGTGGCGCTGGAGGGCAAGCGCATTTTATTGGCCAATGACAACGGCAGCATCTACGCAGCCGATGAAATGTGCACCCATGAAGACGCCTCATTGTGTACCGGCTCTTTACGGGGTCATCTGGTAAAATGCCCGCTGCATGGCAGCCGTTTTGATTTAAGCACCGGAGAACCCCTGGAAGACCCCGCCGATGAAGCCTTAACTATCTATCCCGTGAAAATTATTAATAATGAGATTTTTGTAAAAATCAAATAACTGCAGGAAACCCATCATGCAAAACGCCCTTACCGATTTGTACGCCAACCCTGAAGTCACCATGCGCTCCATCATCCAGCGCATCGCCACCGGCCCGGAGCTGAGCAAAGACATCAGCCAAGAAGAAGCCAAAGCCGGCATGACGTTTATTCTCAATGGCCAGGCCGATCCCATTCAAGCGGCCATATTCCTGATAGCATTGCGGATGAAACGCGAGTCTGACGATGAAATGAAAGGTGTGCTGGACGCCTTGCTGGAAGAAACCCTCGCAATCACCGCAGAAGTGGACGATGTGGTGGTGCTTTCCGATCCCTATGACGGCTATAACCGCACCATTCCTTCTTCACCGTTCCTGCCCGCCGTATTAGCTGAATTGGGCGTCAATATGGTCAGCGAAGGCCTGGAAACCATAGGCCCCAAGTACGGCGTTACCCATAAAAAAGTATTGCGCGCCGCTGGCGTCCCAGTGGATTTGAGTCCGCAGCATGCCGCGGACCGCTTGGCGGATGCCGATATCGGCTGGTCTTATCTGGACCAAAGCCAGTTTGCCCCTAAGCTTTTCGGCCTTATGGATTTGCGCAGCAAGATTGTGAAGCGGCCGGTTCTGACCACCTTGGACGTGTTACTGGGCCCGGTGAGAGGTAAAAACAAAACCCACCTGGTCACCGGTTACGTACACAAGCCTTATCCCCGTATCTATGCGCTATTGGCCCGGCATTCGAAATTCGATTCCTGTTTATTAGTTCGCGGGGTGGAAGGTGGCGTTACGCCATCCCTGCGCCAAGCCGGTAAATGCGTGTATTACCATGACATGGGCGAAGAAATTGAATTGGAACTGGATCCCAAAGCGCTGGGGATCGAGCAAACCGTACGCGCAGCCCCACTGCCGGATGATTTACCCAAGGCTTCCCGTCCTGGTGACGAAATCGCCATTGCCGTGGATATCGACGCCACGGCGAAAGCGACCGCGGAAATCGGCTTGCAAACGTTGGAAGGCAAACTTGGTCCGGTGCGTGACGGACTAATATACACTGGCTCAATCGTCTTGTTTCACCTAAAACGATTTGATTCATTGGCCGCCGCCGCAGAAGCGATCACCGATGTATTGGACAGCGGAGAAGCCGTTAAACGAATAAAATAGGCCTTTATAGCGTTGGAAACATCCGTTTACGACGGAGGTTTCCAACCCACCCCATCGCTACCAGGCCCACGGCCACCATACTCCAAGTACTCGCTTCCGGCACAGCAACTGATACCCGGCCAAAAACGCTGAAACTGGACAAAGGTCTAAGGGATAACCAATCACCGGCGAATGCGCCGTTGTCCAATAGATATGAGGACCAGTAAATCATATCTTCGCCCGTTGTATTGGATTTCAAGATAACTACTATATTATCGAAATCTTCCCAAGTGGATTCCAATATCGACCACGATCCCATCACCGGAATTGTAAATACAAGGTTCAACCCGACATCCACTACAGTTTCATCTGTAGACGGCCCTTTCAGCTGTAGGAAATTCCAGTCGTTAAAACCAAAATAATTGCCCGCATTTAAATCAAAAGCTTTGTCACCCCCTTCACCTAAGGTATCGTCCGCGGGTGCACCATCCAGACATGCGGAACTACCCTCTAATCCCTGTCCTGGGATCCGCTGAATGCAGGGTATTGCATGCACAGGTAAAACATAAATACTGAAAAAAACAATCACAACAGCAAAGCGTAAAACATCTATCAGCTTCTCCACAATGAACGCTCCTTTTCTTATTAATTGTTGTTTGTTTCACCTCCTTTTATCACTTGGGCGTTCCGTCTGTCTGTTTTGGCCTCTAATAAGTTGTTCAAGCATGACTGTGTAAAAAGAATGTCACTTGACTGTAACCCCGGGTTAACAACAACCATGCATAGTTAAGCTTAGATCATTAATGTGGTTTAGGCGCGCGAAGACAAT
>JASFLF010000023.1:0-13377 GCA_050118235.1 Gammaproteobacteria bacterium
ATGGCCGGCAGGCCGCCGGAAATCAGTACTTCCACTGTCACCAATGGCGCATCGATCCCAGTTTGCGCCCGGCTGTAGACGGTGGCTAAGGACATGTGGCTAAGGACATAAGGTTAAGGCCGTTGTTACTGCAATTGTGGGATTCGGCGATTCATTTATTCATTCCGAATGTTACTCCGGTTTGTTCAGTTGTTGTTCTAAAACAGCCACTTGTTTTTCTAATGCGTCTAATTTGGCGCGGGTTCGGCTTAAAACGGCGGATTGCACATCAAATTCTTCCCGGGTAACCAAGTCCATTTTTGCAAACGCGCCTTGCAACACGCCGCGGATATTTTTTTCGATATCCGTTTGCACATTCTTCACCCCTTGGGGGATTAAACTGCTCAAGCGCTGCGTCAGCTCGTCGAGATGTTTTGGGTCAAGCATAAGTCATCCTTTGAATTTATTGTAAGTTGAGATGGAACAGCGAGAGGTTTTGCCGCGTAGTTCCGGTCAAATAAGTTACCAAAATCCCGGCCGCAAGTCTGTGAAAAATTTACACAAAATTGTCGTAATGCTGCCTGATGCTTCACTTCCCGAAGCTACTGTTACCGCCTCCAGCCCTAACTCCCCACAAACGCACTAATTTAGTGCGCGTATATTTCAGGCTCTCTAGTTTGGTGCATAACAACCTGATATTTTATCTCGAAATAAATCTATCTTATTGATTTAATTGATAATACCTAGTGTGGCACAAGCGGTGCTATGAGTGTCCGTGTTCAAATCACAAACAGTACGTTAAGGGGAGATATCACAAGTTTCGCTGAGCTGAAGCACGGCAACCTGGGTATCAGTTTTCATCAGCTTCGGATTGCTGAGTAACAAAACCTCAACATACCTGATAGCGAATTAGTGGACGCTTTCGCAAAATGTTTTGCGAAAAAGTCCCTGATGAAAGGAGAAAATTATGAAGTTAATTACCGCAATTATTAAACCATTCAAATTGGATGATGTCCGCGAAGCCTTATCCGAAATCGGTGTTCAGGGCATTACTGTCACGGAAGTCAAAGGCTTTGGCCGGCAAAAAGGCCATACGGAATTGTATCGTGGCGCGGAGTACGTCGTTGATTTCCTGCCCAAGGTTAAAATCGATGTAGCCGTGGCTGATGACATGATGGACCAAGTGATCGAATCCATTTCCAAAGCCGCGAATACCGGCAAGATCGGGGACGGCAAGATTTTCATCTTACCGTTAGAACAAGTTGTGCGCATCCGTACCGGTGAAACCGGCAACGACGCACTATAAGTAATAACCTTTGACGGAGGAGAATAAACGTGGAATCAATTGTTGAATTGAAGTACGTGCTGAACACGATGTGGTTTGTGTTAACCGGTGCGTTGGTCATGTGGATGGCGGCAGGTTTTACCATGCTGGAAGCCGGTCTAGTGCGAACCAAAAACACCACCGAGATACTCGCCAAGAACGTGGCATTGTATTCCATCGCCTGCGTGATGTACCTGCTGATCGGGTACAACCTGATGTACGGCGAAGGCAACAGCTTTATTGGTGGAGGCGCATTGCTGAGCGGCATCGCCGGCCCCGATGGGCTCTCTTATATGGATGGCGACACTCCGCACCACGCCATGCATTCGGATTTCTTTTTCCAAGTGGTATTTGTGGCAACCGCCATGTCTATCGTGTCGGGTGCGGTGGCTGAGCGTATGAAATTATGGGCTTTCCTGGCGTTTTCGGTAATCCTGACCGGTTTCATCTACCCTATTCAAGGGCATTGGAGCTGGGGTGGTGGTTTCTTAAGCGATCTTGGTTATAGCGATTACGCCGGCTCAGGTATTGTACATATGTGTGGCGCTGCGGCGGCCCTTGCTGGAGTACTGGTATTAGGCGCTCGTAAGGGCAAATACGGCCCCAGTGGTGAAATTCACCCCATTCCCGGCTCGAACTTACCCATGGCAACCTTGGGCATGTGGGTCCTGTGGTTGGGTTGGTTTGGATTTAACGGTGGGTCGGAGCTGGCCAACGACACCAAGGCTGCGGCCGACGCCATCGCCTCAGTATTCCTCAACACCAATACCGCAGCGGCAGGTGGCCTTATTGCCGCGCTAATCACGGCACGCTTACTATTCGGCAAGTCCGACTTGACTATGGCATTGAATGGCGCATTGGCTGGATTGGTCGCCATAACCGCGGGACCCAATACACCATCGCCTTTAATGGCAACTATCATCGGCGCCATCGGCGGGGTAATCGTGGTGTTCTCCATAGTGGGATTGGACAAACTCAAAATCGATGATCCGGTGGGTGCCATTTCGGTGCATGGCGTAGTGGGCATCTGGGGTATATTGGCGGTATTGTTGAGCAACGACGAAGCCACCATTGGCGGTCAGCTCGCCGGTATAGCCGCCATTTTCTCCTTTGTATTCGTTGCCAGCTTAATCGTATGGCTGATTCTCAAAGCGGTCATGGGCATACGCGTCAGCGAGGAAGAAGAATACGAAGGCATGGATTTAGTGGACTGTGGTATGGAAGCGTATCCGGAGTTTACCTCAGCCAAATAATTCCTCCTCTTCTTAACATAAGATGAGATTAGCGGGTGCATATAGCACCCGCTTTTTTTTTGCGCTATCGCCGAGGTCAACTCAATAGTGAAAAAATGCCAGCTTGGTCACATTACAAACTGTGACCAATCAACAACGCCCCTCCCTAACCTAAAGTTTTTTCTTGATTATTCCGATGTTATGTAAATACTATCTCTATTTCGCCGGACACATCTCTTTAATGTACAGATGGATTTTTTATCATGGGAGTATTATCGAAAATGCGGATCAGGTTCCAAAATAGCGTTGTGTTGCTCGCGTTGCTAGGCTTGGCGGTTTTTTGTGCCGGCGCTCAGGCGGGCGGGATTTACAAATGGGTGGATAAAGAAGGCAATGTACACTACAGCCAGGACCCACAACATCTCTCGGATCAGCCCATGAATATCAAAGTTCCCAAATCCTCTTCCTCACAGGAAACCGCATCCAGTAAAGAGGAGTCCCCGACGGCGGCAGAACCACAAACCGGCGATGCAGGCCAAACGGAAGAACAGAAAGCCCTGGAAGAAGCCGCCGCCAGAAAGCAGCAGGAAGCCGGAAAGAAAAACTGTCAGACCGCCATGAAGCGTTTTGCCACCATCACCGCGGGCGGGCGAATATACGAAGTCGACGAACAAGGTGAGCGCGTATATTGGGACGACAATACCCGCCAAGCAAAATTAGCCGAGGCGCAACAAGACGTCGATAAATGGTGCGGCCAGGAGTAATACACTACTCGCCACCCCGAATGCTGCGTTGAAAAAATTCCGGCATGGCGAAACACGCGCGGTGGATTTGCGCATTGTAATACTGCGTTTCGAACGGTTTGTTCAACACGTCTTGTTCTCTAAAACCTGAAATCGGTTTGTCCTTGCACGCCATGGTCGCCGACCACCAACCGGTGGGGTAGACAGGTTGGGGAAAACCCAACGTTTTGACATCGGTGAATCCACTCGTTTCCATGGCTTGATACATCGCTTTTAAAATCCTCATATGGATAAGCGGCGATTCGCTTTGCTGAACCAATAATCCATTGGGTTTAAGCACCCGGTGACATTGTTTATAAAACGGTGCGGAAAATAATCCTTCGGCAGGCCCGATGGGATCCGTACTATCGATAATAATGATATCCAGGCTTTCCGATTGAGCGTCTTCCACCCATTTAATGCCATCCACAAACAAAAGCTCCGCTCGAGGATCTTCATTGGCCACGCACAACTCGGGAAAAAACTGCTCGGATAAGCGGGTGACGCGTTCATCGATTTCCACCTGTGAGGCTTTTTTGACGGTCTTGTGCTGCAATACTTCTCGTAATGTACCGCAATCGCCGCCGCCGATGATTAACACACGCTCAGGCTTGGGATGGGTGAAAATCACCGGATGAGACATCATTTCATGGTATAAAAAGTTGTCCCTGTCAGTGAGCATGATAAAACCATCGATCACCATCAAAGTGCCGAATTTTTTGGTCTCAAAGATTTCGATTTTTTGGAAAGGTGTTTGTTCTTCATGAAGCTTTTCACTGACTTGCAGAGAAAACGCGGTGGCGCTCTCCTCACAAATTTCCGAAAACCAATTATTATCCAATGCCATAGTCGTAACCTTTGTTTATAATTAGCAAACTTTCATTGTTGAACAGATTCACCGCCGAAGACCAAACGAATACCTCAACAAGACCAGAACGAAGTTCAAAAAATACTAAAATTGATCACAACAACAAACCAACACCATACAAAAGGCAATCCAAGCTGCGGCGCACATTATGACACACTGGACAATAGAAGACACCAAGCAACTCTACAACATCTCCCATTGGGGAGAAGGTTATTTCGACATCAATGCGCAAGGCAATTTAACCGCCCGCCCCGCAGGCCATGGCAGTTTTGCGGTGGATTTATATCAACTCATTGACGAGATTAACGCCGCTGATCTGTCGCTGCCGGTGCTGGTACGATTCACCGGCATCTTGCACCACCGTATCGACCGATTAAATCGCGCCTTCACCAGCGCCAAAGCCGCACACAATTATCAAGGTAATTTCACCGCAGTCTATCCCATAAAAGTCAATCAACAATATAGTGTCGTCAATGAAATCATCAGCAATCAGACTCACGTGGTGGGATTGGAAGCCGGCAGTAAATCGGAATTGATGGCGGTACTTGGCTTATCGAATCCAGTAAACAGCATTATAGTGTGCAACGGTTATAAAGACCGGGAGTACATCCGCTTAGCACTCATCGGCCGACGCCTCGGTCATCGCATTTATATTGTCATTGAAAAAAATTCCGAATTGGATTTAGTCATCAATGAATCGAGAAACTTGGGTATAGAACCGCTTCTGGGCGTGCGCGCGCGTCTGTCCACAGTAGGCTCCAGCAAATGGCAAAACACCGGCGGCGAGAAATCCAAATTCGGCTTGTCCGCCGAACAAATTCTGTACATAAGCGACAAACTCGGGACTAATGGATTGCTCGGCAGCTTGAAACTCTTGCACTTTCATCTAGGCTCTCAAATCGCCAGTTTCGATGACATCAATCAAGGCATGTCGGAGTGTGTGCGGTATTATTCCGAGTTGCGCCGCCTGGGCGCTAACATACAAGTGGTGGACGTGGGTGGCGGATTGAGTGTCGATTACGATGGCACTCAGTCGCGCGGTTATTTTTCCATGAATTACTCCATCGAAGATTACGCCGATATCATCGTCTCAAGTTTGAAACACGCCGCCAATCAATATAGTTTACCGGAGCCGGATATCATCACCGAGTCCGGGCGCGCCATGACGGCTCACCACGCCGTGTTGATTATGAACGTCATCGAAGTGGAGCAGTCCCATACGGTACAAGTCCAGCCACCGCAAATGACTCTTAACAGCGAAAACATCGAAGCGTTAACCGCACTTTACGGCCAACTGGAAAACCCAATCATCAGACCGATCGAAATCTACTTGAAAACTAAAGAACGTATCACCGCGATACAACAACAATTCACCAATGGCTCCGTGTCCTTGGAAGAAAAAGCCCAATGCGAACATCTCTATTTCCTAATTTGCCATACCATTAAAAACAAGCTCAATCCATCCTCGCGCGCCCATCGCGCGACCATAGACGAATTGAATGAAAAACTGGCGGATAAATACTTCTGTAACTTTTCGCTGTTTCAATCCTTGCCCGATGTATGGGCACTTAACCAGGTTTTTCCCATCATGCCGTTGCACCGCCTGGACGAAAAACCCATGCAACGGGGCACTTTGCACGATATCACTTGCGACTCCGACGGACGCATCGATGCTTACGTAGACGCCGACGGCGTGGAATCCAGTCTGCCCTTGCACCAAGTCAACCAAGAACAACCGTATTATCTGGGCGTGTTCCTGGTGGGAGCTTATCAGGAAATATTAGGCGATATGCACAATCTGTTTGGTGACACTAACTCCATCAATGTTATCCTCAGCGAGGAAGGCTACCGCCTTGAGCAAGCCCGTCATGGCGACCGTACTGACTATGTGCTACGACACATCCATTTCGAACCGGAAAAACTTCTGGCGGCCTACAAAGAACAATTACGATACGCGGATATCAGCAAAGAACAGTACATACAATATCTGGAAGAGCTTGAACTCGGTTTGACCGGCTATACGTATTTGGAAGAGTAATTTTTCGCTAAATGACTACACGTAGAAACGGATAACTCTATGAAAACCGGATTTATCGGCTTGGGTGCCATGGGTATCCCCATGGCTTATCACCTGCACAAACGCGGTTACCTTATGGCTGTCTGGAATAGAACCTCCTCTAAGGCCGCCACGTTCGCTTCAGAAACCGGAGCGATGCACGCCAGTGATTTAGGTCAGCTGTGTGAGGTCTGCCAGGCGATAATTATCTGCGTATCCCGTGATGAAGATGTAAAGAGTGTCATTAGTAAATTATTGCCGCATTTACGGCCGCAAAGCGTTGTCATAGACACCTCCACTGTCAATCCCGACACCGCCATCGATATCGCCATGCAACTCAAACAACAAGAGGTGGATTTTCTCGATGCCCCAGTGACCGGCGGGGTGGAAGGTGCGAAAAAAGGCAAGCTGGCCATGATGGTGGGCGGCGATGGCGAAGTATTGCAGCGGGTAAAGCCGCCGTTGCAATGCTTCACTTCTCGCATTGTGCACATGGGTAAACACGGCAAAGGCCAGGCCGCCAAAGCCGTAAATCAAGTCATGGCGGCCGGCATCAACCAAGCCGTCACTCAAGCATTAGCGTTCGCGGAGAAATTGCAGTTGCCGCTGGAAAAAGTTATAGAGATCACTTCCAGCGGCGCGGCCGGCAATTGGTTCTTGGAACACCGAGGTCTGTCCATGACGGAAGGCCGCTTTGACCCCGGATTCCGCGTGTCATTGCACCATAAGGATTTAATGATTTGCCGACATATGGCCGCGAGCCTCGGCGTCGATCTCGATATCGCCGATACAACCGGTGATGATTATCAACAACTCATGGAGTTGGGGTATGGTGATGAGGATATCTCGGCGCTGTACCGGCTCAAAAAACGCCAATTTGGCCTGGAGTGAAAATGCCAATAGGCACGCGGAACAAACGGACAATAAATGCGATTTGCATATTGTGTGATGGCTATTACAATGTAGCCCCACAAACACTCGCATTCAAATGGGGACTGGCAAAATGCAGAATATGAATAAATCTTGGATTATAACCTTATGCGCCGCACTAGGACTTTTTTTGGCTTTGCTTTCCTTACCTGTGTATAGCGACGAAAGTACAGCTCAAACGAGAGAAAGTGGCGCCGGCTCTGCTGAAGGTACTGTTGAAGGTACCGCTGAAAGTACCGCTGAAGGCACTGGCGATACCGCCATTGAAACTACTACTGAAACTACCGATGAAAATACCGAGCAAACCGCCACGACGACTGCTCCTGCCGACACACCGGTTAAAGCGCCTCCCCGATCCGAACATGTGGTTAGAGCCTTACTCACCACTGGCATCGAAAACCGTGAGCCGGTGGACGAAATCGTGTCGATCAACAAAAACCAGCAACGGATCTATTTTTTTACCGAACTCGCCGATTTAAAAGGCAAAATGATCAAACATCGCTGGGATTTTAACGGTAAAACCATGGGGGAGGTCGATTTCAACGTGGGTTCCAATAAATGGCGATGTTATTCAAGCAAGAATCTGCTGCCTGAGTGGACTGGGATATGGACGGTTTCGGTCATCGACGAAAACAATAATGTATTGGCCGAGACTTATTTCGAAGTGACCGAATAACCCCGGTTGCTCTACAATTCACGCAGGGCAGCGTGCGGATCATTGTGTTTTCTACTGCTCTTCGCCGCTGATGGGGTCCGTTACCACAACACTAATCGCTTCATTCACTTGAACCACAGAATCAGCCTGCGTATTTTGTACGGATTCATTTTCCGGGCCCTGCACATCATTCAAAGGCAATAGTTGCAGCCCTTCGGGTGGCGAATCATTGGATTGCTCTGACTGGTTATCGGGTACGGGATTAACCACGGTGATTTCCACATTGCCGCTGGACGCTTGCGATACTTCCGATGGAATTTCTACCAATGCCGGCAGAGTGCTTTGTTCACTCGCACCACTTTGCGATTTGGCTGGCTCGGAGATTTCCGGCAACGCGCCATCGGGCTGTTTATCCACTTTACGCTCCAACGCCTTCTTGCGCTGAATGATATCTTGGATGGCTTTTTCCCGTTTCAATTCCAAGCGCTCTTCCATGGTTAAGGGGCGTTTTTCCACCACGACCGGGGCCGGTTTCGAGGGCCGAGTATCCGTACCGTTCACGGGATCCGTTTCCGATGTCTGGGAGTCGGTATTCTTCTGCTTGGAACTCGGTATTTCTTTTTCAATGAAACTTTTAATCTGCTCGCGCTGTAGTTCGCGCTGCGAATTACTCAATGTAAAATAATAGGCTGCCGCCGCGCATACGCACAGACTGAACAAAACCACAACGTATTTGAACAAACCGCCGCTGCGTTTGCGTTTTCTAACTATATTAGTAACATCTTGGGTGTTTACATAAGGGTTGACGTCCTTGGATCGAAACACGGATTGATCCCGCTGAGCTTGGGCGTACGCGGGTTGGGCATTGCCAAATTGTGGTGTGGCGGTTTGCCTGGCTGGCGCGATAACTGGCGCTTGTTTTGGGCTTTTCGGTTCTAAAACCTGTTCAACAACTTTGTCTTCCCGTATCCCCAGGGCTGTTTCCCACATAATTTGATCGGATATAAAACCGCCGCCGCCTTGCGAAGCAGTTTCTTTGCTAAAATCGTAATTCTCTTGTGCCGGATTTTTTGGCTGCGCCAAATCCAGAATTCCCAACGGATCATCATCACGAGTTGCCTCTTGTTGGTTGGAATTAGCTCTGGATTTAGGTTTATTAGCGATAACGTTCGGTTTTCTCGGTTCACTTTTCACGGATTTGCGGGCCTTGTCAGTAGCGCGTTGTTGTACTTTCTTACTCTCCTGCTCACGCGCGGATTTAATGGTTTCACGGATGGCTTTTTCCGCTTTAATGTGTTGCAATTTGGCTTCCGCTTTTAATTTCTTGATTTCCGCTTCGGCCAATTTCCGCGCTTGTTCGGCTTGCTCCGCCCTATCAGCTTCCTGTTGTGTCAGACGCGCCGCATGTTCGAGTTCAGCTTTTTTGCGGGCCGCTTCTTCCGCGCGTGCTTTTTGAATGTCCAACTCCGCTTTTTGGCGGATTTGTTCAGCGGTCAATTTGGCTTGCTCTTGCGCTTGATAATACGCCATGCCGGCCTCGGCTTTTAAACGCTGAATTTCTTCCTGAGCACGTATGTTGGCTTCTTCGGCCGCTTTAAGACGCGCTAACTGCTCTTCTGATTGCCGACGGACTTCCTCCGCCTGTTGGGCCCTGGCAGCTTCCTGTTGCGCCCTGCTTTCAGCTTCGGCAATCATAGCTTGCATTCTTTCCAACTCGGCAGATCGCTCCCGCATGGCTTTTTGCTCAGCGGCCGCTCTCTCCGCATCGGCTTGCAACTGGGCTTGGGCTTGCAACGTAGCCGCCTCCACTTCGGAGCGCAAACGGTGTATTTCCACTTCGGCTTGTTTACGGGCTTCGTCAGCCGCGTTGGCTTTGGCGATTTGCTCGGCGGCTTTGAGGGAAATTTGCGCGATTTCCTCTTGTTTGTCCGCCAGCGCTTTTTCACTGTTGCGAGCCATTTCCTTATCCGCAGCGCTCAAGCTGCCGCTGGACTGTTGTTTGGCGAACAATTCTTGTTGCCGGCGCAACGCTTCCATTTCCTGCTTCAGCTGATTGATTTCGTCCTCGGTTTTTTTCCGCTCGGCTTCCGCAAGCATGGCGCGACTGGCTTCTTGTTCGGCTTTTTTAGTGACGTCCTCGATTTCCGCCTGTTTGTTGGCCAGCTCTAACGCTCTGGCTTTGGCCACTTCATGTTCGATTTCGGAACGCTCTATTTCAGAAGACAACTGATGTTGCATCTGCTGGCGTGCCAATTCAGTCTCTTGTTTTAACCGCTCGATTTCCTGCTCGGCACGGTACTTGGCCTCTTCAGCCTCTAAAGCCCGTTTGGCTTGATCCGCAGCTTGTTTGGCGACCGCTTCTATTTCGGATTCTTTTGCGGCGGTAATCTTATACGCTTCCTCCACCGCTTCAGCACGGGCTTCCTCGGCAATGCGAATGGCTTGTTCTTCGAGTCGCAAGCGCTCTTGCTCGGCTTGCTCTTTGACCCGGGCTATTTCTTGCTCGGCCCATTTGCGAGCCTCTTCCGCATCCTGCGCTTTGTCTGCCCGCTCGCGCAATCGTTCGATTTCAGCTTGCGCTTCCTGGCGTGCTTGTTCAATGGCTTTTTGAATAGCCGCTTCGGACTCCGCCTGTTTAGCCGCCAGCGCATCGGCCTGTTTTTTCAACGCTTGTTCTTCGGCTTGCTGGCGGGCCAACTCAGTTTCCTTGCGTAAGCGCTCGATTTCTCGCTCCGCTTCTTTGCGGGCTTGCTCTGCTTGCTGACGGGCACGATCGGCTTCCAGTTTTGCTTGCTGACGCAGACGTTCCCGGGTGGCTTCGGCATCCGCTTTCAATCGCTCAATTTCCTGTTGGGCTTTGAGATGCGCTTCCTCGGCCTGGCGAGCACGCTGGGCTTCTTTTTCGGTTATGCGGTCCGATTCCTCTTTTTGACGTTTAGCCTCTTGCTCTAAGAATTGGCGAATGGCTTCGGCGGATTTGTGCGCTTCTTCCTGGGCGCGTTCCACCGCTGATTGCATCTCTTTTTTCAAGTTGTCAATTTCTTGCTCGGCTTGCTGCAGTGCCGTATTAGCATCGTTGGTTCGCTGCGCCTGTTCTTCGGCCTGGCGCATGGCCTCTTCCAACTCCGCTTGTTTGGCGCCGAGTTCCAGTTCCCGCAGCCGGGCCGCTTCCCGCTTGGCTTCCAGTCGAGCCGCCATCGCGGAGTCCTTGGCTGCTTTTTCTGCCTGACGTTTGGCGTCTTCTAACTGGCGACGTGCCTGGTCGGCTTCGTTTTTCAGGCGATTAACTTCAACTTGGGCTTGTTTGCGCGCACTGTAAGCTTGCTTAGCGCGGTCGTTTTCTTCCTGCAACCGTCGCTGTGCTTGTGAAAACAACGCTTTGACGCGCGGGTCTTTCATGGCCTCATCGGTGGTAACCGGCCTGGGCGGTTCTTTGCTGGTGGCCGGCAACTCGGGGAGTTTCTCGAGCGGAGTTTCCTTGTTGAGTTTTACCACATTGTCGACAACCGGTATTTTGTCGATGTCCTCGATCGCCCCGTTGCCGCGTTTTATATCGGCGGGCAGATTTTCCAACCCGTATCGCAGTACCACGGCGTCAATGCCTTGCTGGCATAATAAAAACGCCGCCGCGGCCGCGCGGCTGCCGGTGTTGCTGCAGACTACGTATTGTTTGGATGTGTCTAGCTGGTCTATTTTCAGACGCAACTCGGTTATAGTGATGTTCTTGCTGCCGGTGATGCCATTGCGCGCATAGTCTTCGTAATTTCTGACATCAAGAAATACTGAGCGGGGATCTTTGGCTACTTCATTATAGTTAACAATAGTAATCAAAGGCTCGACGAGTAACCGGTTGAAATCGTTGCGTGACAACCGCATCAGGCAACCGTCCTCCAACATGGTTACCGAAGCACCGCGCCGGTTGTGAGTGATAATGGCTTCCTCGCCAAAACCCTCGCCGACGGCAAGCATGGCCAATTCCAGTTCTTTATCTTTCGGAGAATGCTTTCGGCTTACCCGGCAACGACCGCTTTTGATGATGTAATAATAGCCGTCATCGTCTCCTTGGCGAATCACGACCTGGCCGGCTCTTACCTTCACTTCTTCCAGACGCATCATCAATGCCTGAATGTTTTGCGCCGGTAATCGCAGAAACACCTTGGATTGCAGAAAACACGTCATCCAGTCGTTTTCATCTTCGTGAGTGTCCAACTCCGAAACATGAAAGCCATTTTCGTTACCCCAGCTTAGGATGTCATCGAACAGATTAGCATCCAGACTCAAAACGGTGATGGGTGTTTTGGCCGTGGCCGTGGCTTGGCGCGGACGAACGGGTACTAACGCATATTGGGCTTGAGGGGTATCGGCGCTAATGCTTTTTACGGAGCCGTCGCCATAACGCAAATTGACTTGTCCGGCGAGCAAGAAAAAAGTGCGCGCATCGCGCTCACCTTGTTTAAATAAGGTTTGGCCGGCCTTAAACGTCTCGACTTTGTATTGCCCGCTGAGTTTGGCAAATTGCTCATCCTTGAGCTCGCCAAATGGCACTAGTGTTTTTAGCAACTTGTCATCAACTATTTTTTTTGCGGCTGTCATTTATGACCTCAAGATCCCTTGCGATACAAATTCATCTGTTCAATAAATTCTGTGTGTGGGAGCGGAAAACTGAATTTACGGGACTCAGTTAAGCTCCTGTTTTATAACGGCTGAGGCATGTTTTTCTAAAGCAAACTGCCTCACAAAATAGAGTACTAAAAAGCCGCTGGTGGGGACTGTGACCCAGTTCACAGTTTGTGGATAATTGATTGATTTGGTAGTGAAATTTTGTGGAAAGTTAAAGTAACACTACCACGAAGCGCACGAAGAACACGAAGAGTTCCTCACCAGGAGGACGAATGTGTGTCAGCGAAAGATCTGAAACTATTTCCAACCCCGACGGTTGATGGAATTAACTTCCCCGTGATTTTCGTCCACTTCGTGGTTAATTCAAAAGCTCAGAAAACCCTCATGAATTCACTTTCACCATGATAGAGCTAATGCTATTGGCTTTCATGAGGCTGCGCACCTTGTTCATTTGCTGGGTGTCGTCAAACGGCCCGATGCGTACCCGGTGCCAAACACCGCTTTCCAGCCGGACGCTTTCGATTTTGGACTCTATACCTAACAGCGCCAAACCGGCTTTCATGCGGTCGGCCGCTTGCACATCTTTAAACGCTCCGGCTTGCAGAAAATAGGTGCCTTTTTCGCTGGGCGTTTGCTTGAGCTGCTCTTTGGCTATGCGGGAGGTGACTTCAGTTTCGGGCACCAGAACTTCCATCTTGGGCAACAAACTGTAAAAGTCAAAGCTGGTTTTTTCCTCTTGCGTGGCAGAGTCTTTTGTATTGGTAGCGGGTGATTTCTTGCCGTTATCCGTGTGATTGTTCTTACCGGAACGGTCCTTATCGGAAAAAAATCGGCTGATGTTGGAGGCGCTGGATTCGCCGATGCGCCCCTTTTCATACTGGTCCAAATACATCAGCAATCCCACAAACGAGCCGACAGCAAATAATGCGAA
>JASFLF010000024.1:0-13372 GCA_050118235.1 Gammaproteobacteria bacterium
TTTACAAGCATGCCTATGTAACGACTACGATTACCAAGAATAACAAAGCCATTACGTTTGCTGCGTTATTTGATGAATCATCCGCTTTAATGTACAGAGGCGTCGTAAATGAAGTCGCTGATTCGGTCAAGGATATTGCTGCCTACCAGTAGCAAGATGTTACTTAGAGTAGGTGAACTGCGAAATCCCCGCTATCACACCGGCGGTAATGTCGCTTGCTAATAATTCATTTAAACACCCGTTGATAAATTCAATTTATCACTTACGCCATTACCTTAGAGCCGAGTCATTGTAATAACTGCGCAACATGGTAATTTAGGCGGTTAACCGACTCGGCGCATCGACTTGTTTGCCAATTTCGGTTGCGGTATAACTAGCGAGAAAAGATTTTAAGCTATAGGCGTGTCCTCACGCCTATTCTCATAGCGTTTGTCATTATTTTTAGTCATAGGTAAAAGCTAAATGTTGCAAGTCGACGGGATACAGCCAAAATTGGAAGGGCATGTTTGCGAGGCGCTCATCTGCCAGCAGTATTGGTACAACGGAAAACTGGATGATGAAGTGGATGTATTGTTTCTGAAGGCCGACGGACGGTGTCACCAGCTTTATTTTGAAAATGGTGTGGTGTTTTGGCGGATGCAGAAGGAAGTGCCACAACCATTCGAGCAAAAACCCGGCGATAAATTTGCCTATCCGTTTATTGATCTTGGGGAAAAATACCAACTTAACCACAGGCTCATAACCGCAGTGAACGTTGAGCCATTACCGGAAGGTGTCAAAATAGGCATAGCGTTTGAAAACGGCGGTGAGTTGATACTTTATCACCTGGAAAATCGCACTGAGATTCGCCGGATTACCGGCTAGTGTGCTTTATTCGGCACACCAACATGACAGAAACTCTATTACCCCAGTTAGAAGATCCCGAAGCCCGCGAAGCAGTGGCCGAAGCGCTTATGGCTTTGTTTGCGCGATGGGGCTTGCACGAAGTGAATCAAGCGCAACTATTAGGATTGACCAGTGTTTATGAGCTAAAGCGTAAAATAGTAACTGCTGGCACCAATACCATGGAGCGGGCAGGTTATTTATTAGCCGTTGACCGCGCCCTGTTGAAACTATTTCCCACCCAGCCCGGCAAGCGGGATCGCTGGATATTCACCGGCAATGCTCGACTGAGCGGTCTGACACCGCTTGCGGTAATGCTGGAAAAAGGCGTGCCGGGATTCATCTTGATTAAGAAGCTCGTGGAGTCGGGTGGGTAGTTGTCTTTAATTGGTACAAGGGCAATGTATCAATAAGCGCATGTTCATAGCCGTATTATTCTGGAAACAAAGATCCCACATATAGGGGATGTATTAAGTCCTATCTATATCTATACTTTGTTAGAGGTATCATTAAGAATCACGCCGTACTTAATAACACAAGGTTATCAATAGAAAGTTATCAAAAGAATGCGATCAAAAGATGGTTGCATACCCTGGAGTGATTGCTAAAGGAGCCCAAAAACATGGATCAGCTATCTCTTGACGATAAACGGCGATATTTTCTGAATAACCCTTTGTTCAGTGAAATTGATGGCGATGTGTTGACCGATTTACTTGTCACAACCACAAGCCAATCTTTTGGCGCGCGCCATGTGGTACTTAAACAAGGGGAACCCGGAGATGAGATGTTCGTCATTGTTCGAGGTCGGGTGGATATTCGTCTCCATCTGGCCGATGAAGAAGAGATCACCATCGGTGAGTTGTCGGCGGGAGAAGCATTTGGCGAAATCGCCTTGTTTGACCAATGCAGCAGAACCGCTACTGTCGTGACTAGCGAGCCAAGCGAGTTCTTGGTATTACATCGTGACGCCTTCAATGCTTTTTTACTAAAACATGCATGCATTGCCATTCAGTTATTATCAGTCATGGCAAAACGACTGAGAAAAACCAATGATCTATTGAAAGACTCCATGTATTCGGAAATCACCGCGCGCTTGGCTGATGCAATCCGCAATATTGCCAATGCTTACGGCAAGCAAACTCGCAAAGGATTACAAATCGACGCGATGTTTGATGATAACGAGTTGGGGGAGATCGCGGGTATTCCCGGTGATGTGGTCACCGCCCAGTTAAAACACTGGCGCAAAGAAGGCGTGATCAATGTAAGCCATGGTTATCTGACACTCATTAAGCCGGAAGCGCTGGCAAGAATAAACTAACAGCTTCTTAGCGCCAATCGTGTGGGTGGCCCTGGGATGCCAGCCTGTTCTATGATAAATCTATGTAAAGCTGACCAGTAACAACAGGTTGGCAGAATCCGGTATATATAGAATCGGTAAATAGAGTCTACTCATTATCTCGTAAAAAGATAATAAAACTAATATCTCTCCTTGTTACTATTTTCTCTTGACCAATGATCTTCAGTCGCTAGAATAATCGCGACCTATTGTCACGCGTTGTATCAGAGGACTTGATTTGCCCTTTATTTTAAAACCAGCCAATCAAACTGCTTCCAATACCTCCCGAATCAATAATAATCACGAAATAATTTCGTCCTTCCGCGTGTTTTTGTAAGTTTAGCTAAGAGCCATCATTATGTGTAAGAAAAATAAATTGTCCCTTTTATTACTCCCCGCGTTATTGAGTATTGCCGCACCGCCGACGTTCGCCGCAGTCAACGAGGGTGACGGCACTATCGACATTACCGCCGGTGTGTCCACCTTGAGTAATACGCCGGAATCCGCAGTGGCGCAGGCTATGAGCATTTTTTGTCCCCGACTACAAAGCCTTGATCGTCCGCTGAATCCAGAAGAGAATCGTTTATCGGAAATTTGTGGCATTTTGGTTCAGAATCAATCGCTCACCGAGGAAGCCTACAAGGAGCTATCAGCACACTCGGTAACTTCGATTACCACCTTGTTATCGCATGGTCCCATGATTGTATCATTGGAAGATATAGGCAGCCGCCTGGCATCGCTACGTCGGGCGGCGCGAAAGCTGAATGTTGCCTCATGGCGCAATTCAGAGCCGCTGTTAGCTCAAACATCAATTTTGGAAGCAACGGGTGGCGGCGCCAGTGCCGATGAGCAAGGCGGCTTATACGACAACCGTTTGAGCGGTTTTGTTTCCGGGGCATACGTCAACTCGAAGCAAACGGAAACCGAAACTTTGGTGGGATTCAAGAATGACTTGTACGGTTTGACCTTGGGTTTGGACTACCGCTTCAGACATGATGCTTATGCCGGTATCGCCACACGGCTGCTAAACGGTAATGCCGATTTGGACGACAATGCCGGCAGCCTGGATTCCAACGATGTGAACTTCACTTTATACGGTACTTATTTTCCCACGCAATCCTTATATATAGACGCCACCGTGCAAGCCAATCGTGGCAATTACGACTTAAGCCGTCGAATTGATTTTACCGTCAATACTGTTAGTGCCAGTGAAACCGCCGAAGGCAGCACCGACGGCGATCAAGTCGGTTTTTCGTTGGGCACCGGCTACGAGTATACCTTTGGAGGGCCGGCTATTACGGCTCAGCTGTCCGGTATTTTCAGGTACAACAAAGCCAAACTAGATGCGTACACCGAGCAAGGGGCAATGGGACTAAATTTGAACGTCGACGAACAAACCATAGAGACGCAATTGTTGACCGTCGGCGCGCAATTCAGCAAAGCGTTCAGCTATTCATGGGGTGTGTTGATTCCGCAACTAGATGTCAACTGGAAGCATGACTTTAAAACCGATGGTCAGGACATTAGCACCAGTTTTGCCGCCGATCCATTCGGTACCAAGTTTGTGTTCACTACAGAAGATCGTGACCCGGATTTTTTCGAATTGGCGTTAGGTGTCTCAACGGTAAACCCCGGCGGCTGGAGTGGGTTTCTACAGTGGGCTTCTGTAATAGGATATAGAAATTACGACCAAAATATGTTGTCTCTGGGTGTGAGGAAAGAATTTTAATATCCCCGCCGTTCACACATCAATTACAACGTTTACCGTATCAGGATAAAAAATGTTGAAGAATAAATCTAATCTTAGTCTCATTCCAGTTTTCTTCTATGTGGTTGTTATTTTGTTGCTTGGGGCATGTAACTCGGATTCAAACACCAGCGAAGATGCTACGGCCTACGTATCCTTTTCCATTCCAAAAAACACGGCGTCAGTTGGCAACGTTAAAGCTCAACAGTTGCAAAACGTCACCAGCATCATTATTACGGTAACCGACGATCGAGGTAACAGCGTCAGTGGTGACATTTGGAAAAACGGCGGAGAATTGACCTTAAGCGTAAAACCTCATGTGTCACTGACTATAACCGGAGTTGCTTATGAAGGCAGCGTCGCGACGTATAGTGGTGATGCCACTGCGGGCCCATTGGCTCCCGGACAAGTGCATCCGGTCAGTTTCAGCTTAACACCCATTATCCAACCGTTAAAACCCAATCCCGTTGTTTCCCCAAACAATGGTGCCTTGAACATTCCCGTTGATACGACTTTTACTACCGACCTCAACCCCCTGGGGGAAGAAATCGCTTCGTTAAGCAGCGCCTCATTGACTTTGACCGACAACAACACACAGCAAATTACCACGGATTTCTCGCTTCCGGAAAGTGGAGTTGTTCTTGATTTTTCCTTGCCTGCGGAAACAATGTTAAATCCAGGCACGGTTTATACGTCTAGTTTACAAGTGGCTTACATCGATGTTGGTGGCAATACTCAGTCATATGATTATTCTTGGAGCTTTACTACAGTGGGTGTATTGCCCGATCCTGTGGTTACGCCAACAAGTGACGCCGTGGGTATTGCCATTGACACTGGATTTACCACTGACTTAAGTCCGTTAAGCGAAACCATTGCGTCGGTAAATTCTGCCTCATTGACTTTAACTAGCAATGGCTTACCGGCAGTTTCCACGAACTATCAGGCACCCAGTACCGGATTCGTGCTAAATTTTTCCCAAGCCACGGGCAGCTTTTTACAGCCCGGTTCAATGTATACCGCCAATTTACAAGTGGAGTACACGGATAACAATGAGAATGCTCAGACTATTACATACGCGTGGTCGTTCACTACGTCCAGTTTGATCAATTTAAACGTTTTTACCGACCCCGACCTGGCGGCGTGTGTTGAACAAACCTCTGTGGAAAGCGGCGAACAAAATTTTACTGATTTTGTGGAGCTATGGTGTAGCGACTATGGGATCCACACTCTTGATGGGCTGGAGTATTTGGTTAATTTAGAGAGTTTGAATTTAAGCGAAAACTTCATCAGTGACATATCGCCTCTGCAATATCTATCTAAGTTAAGAATTTTATATATTGACGATTGTGGTGAATGTGGTGGTGATAACACTGTCACAGATATTTCGCCACTATCCGGATTGGCGAATCTTGAGGAAGTGGATTTTTGGAACAACAACGTTACCGATATTGCCGCGTTATCCGGTAAGAATAATTTGACCACTGTTCAGTTTAGTGGGAATGACATTACCGCGGTGAATTTGTCCGAACTGCCGAACCTTGCATCGTTGGAAGCACGTGGAAATCGAATAAAGACCGTTAACCTGCGGGATGATATGCCATCGCTGGCTACATTGGATTTGCGCTACAATTATATAAACTCTGTTTCGATGACTGGCGGTTTTCCCCAGTTGACCAGATTGGACTTGAGCAATCAATACATTACTGATATCGGATTTATTTCAGGGTTGACATCCTTGAGCGTGCTTTTTTTAAACGGTAATAATATTAGAGATTTAACACCGCTGCAAAATAACACTAATTTTCCCAGCATCCTCACCGAATTGAATCTGTCAAACAACAATATTGAGGATGTAAGACCTTTATCGAACTTAACCCAATTGACCATTCTCGATTTAGACGATAATAATATTTTTCAGAATGTAGACACCGGCGGCGTAGACACTTTGGAGGGATTAATACAAGCAACAATTAGCTTGCGCGGTAATTTGCGGATGTCATGTGATTTGGTGAGGGTTTTGGAAACCGCTTTAGTTGGAACTTCGGGGAGTGTAATATGGGATCGATGTTTTACTCCTCAAAGTCTCGTATCCGATTTGCAATTCACTGATCCAACGTTGGATGCTTGCGTTAAAAACACAGGCGTTACGAATATCGATGCCCTTAAAACATTGAATTGTTCCTATGATGGAAATCCCGGTAATCCCGAAATAGCCGATTTAACTGGGATAGACGCGCTTCCGTTTCTCGAGGATTTGAATCTGAGCAACAACACCATTAGCAATTTTGCAGGGCTACCAAACTTGCGTAACCTGAGTGTTCTAAATTTGAATAGCGCAAATGTTGGCAGTGTGTCTATGCTTTCGTCTTTAAAAAATCTAAATACCTTAAAATTGGACTCCGATCCTTTTAATTATATTTGGTCTAGTTTAGGTGTGCTAACAAATATTGCCGATTTATCCTTAGCCCAGAATAGTATTTTGTTTGGGATATCAGATCTTGAGAATTTAATCAACGCGCAAACCATAGACTTATCCTGCAGCCCTGCTGAGCTAAATACTGAGATCATAGCGTTGGATGTTGCTATTGATGGTGAAGAAAGTCCTGGGGCTGGTGTTGTTATATGGGGGTGCCAGTGATTGCTTGTTTACTGTTTGTTTTCGCAATGGGTAGGACTGCTTGTGAAGCCCCAGTTACTGTTGGATAGCTAACTATTCAATTTTCAGTAATTCTCATGCAAAACTACGTAAACTTTCCAATAAAACGCTGTGTACGATATATTCTATCGTCGTTACTCGCTGTATTCGTAGTTTTCGGTTGTTCTCAAGAGACCAACCTCAATTTAGAGAAAAATACAACCACCGGAATTTTGCCCCTGCCTAGCGCCATTCAATCCACTGTCATCAACGCGAATAATATGTCGGCATATGTCGTTATCGATAACGGTCATGGTTCAGTAAGACGTGAGCGTATGGTGATGAATAACAATTTGGTGCAATTTTCAACTAATCTACCTCCAGGCACGTATTCATTTACCATTGAGTTTGAATACAATGATGCGAAATTCAACGATGTTAAACTCGCTACAGCAACTAAGTCCGAAGTTGTAATTTCTCCCAATGCAAATACAGGTGTGGCATTTCATACAAGTGATTACGATTATCCAGACGACGATGGTGACGGTATCTTCAACGTCGTAGAGTTGGAGCAGAACAATAATCCCCAGGATGGAAACGATAAGCCGTCGTTAGCTTGTTCGTTGTTTGAGGGAGAGATTAATTGCGTATCCCTATACGCTATTGGGGGAGTTGTTAATGGTTTACAGAGTAGCGGGTTGGTGTTACGGAATATCGATTCTAATACCAATACTGAAGATCTTGCTGTCAATGGAGAAGGAGATTTTGTATTTGAAACAGAGTTAGGTAAAGGATCGAACTACAATGTTACTGTCTTGAAGCAACCCACTAATCCAAGACAAATCTGCACGGTAGTAAATGGGAACGGTATAGTAAACGGTGCGGACGTAACTGAACTCGAAATTAATTGCCGCTTGCGACTACTGTTAAGCGCAAACGACGGTACCACAGGGATCGAGCCGTACATCTCAGACGGCACGGCAGCTGGGTCTACGCTGTTAAAGGATATTAAAATTAACAGCAGTTCTAATCCCGATAATCTGATCTTTGTAAACGGTGTACTCTATTTCACTGCGACAGATGGTGTAAGCGGCACGGAACTTTACAAGACAAATGGGGCCTTGGAGGGCTCAGTTCTGGTTAAAGATATTAATCCGGGGGGTGGCTCCAGTTCACCATACGATCTCACTGCGGTGGGGAGTACGCTTTATTTCTTTGCTAATGGTTCAGAGCTTTGGATGAGTGATGGTACGGAAGTTGGTACATTGTTAGTAAAGGATATTATCACCGACGTGGCTTTTTCCAATCTCACCGCGGTTGGCAATTCCTTGTATTTTGTCGCCAGTGACGGCATCAACGGCTTCGAACTATGGAAAAGTGATGGCACGGAAGTGGGCACGGTGCAGTTGAAGGACATTATCTCTGGGTACTGGGATAGCTGGCCAGACCACCTGACTGCAGTCGGAAGTACTTTATATTTCGCGGCTGACAGCCTCAACGGCACCGAACTATGGAAAAGTGACGGGACAGAAGCGGGTACTGTACTGGTGAAGGACATAAGGTCTGGTAGTTTCAGCAGTTCACCTTCCAATCTCATAGCGGTTGGTAGCACACTCTACTTCTGGGCCAACGACGGAACTACCGGCTCTGAACTTTGGAGGAGTGATGGCACTGATGCGGGCACAACGTTAGTCAAAGACATTAGACCTGGGGCGGTTAGCAATACTTCGGAGCCCAATCCCATTGCTGTGGGTAATACGCTCTATTTCTGGGCCGATGACGGAGTCAACGGCGTCGAACTGTGGAGGAGTGACGGCACGGAAGCGGGCACAAACCTAGTTAAGGATACAAGGCCTGGAGTGGTCAGTGGCAGTTCATTTTCAAATTTTGCTGCAATGGGCAGTATGATCTACTTCTGGTCGAACGACGGTGTTAACGGCACCGAGCTATGGAAAAGCGATGGCACAGAGGCGGGGACGATGCTAGTAAAGGACATTAATCCAGGGCCTAGCAGCAATTTACCATCCAATCTCATCGTAGTGGGCAGTAGCTTGTATTTTGTGGCAGAGGACAGTACCAACGGTGCTGAGCTATGGAAAAGCGACGGCACGGAATCGGGCACAATACTGGTGAATGATCTCAATCCCTTCGGCAGAAGCTCCCCGTCCTCTCTGACTGCGGCGGGCAGTATCCTGTATTTCAGCGCCCTTGACGGTAGTCATGGGCGAGAACTTTGGCGCAGTGACGGCACGCTCATTGGCACATATTTGGTTGCTGATATAGGGAAAGTCAACGGTGGATCGAATCCTTTGTTGGCTGTAACAATCGGCGAGATTGACTTTTTTAGGGCCGATGACGACGCCACTGGGTCTGAATTATGGCGCACCGACGGTACGGCTACTGGAACTTATATTGTGAAGCGGATCAATCCGATTGGCGCAAGTAATCCGAACTGCCTCACGGTAGTGGATGGTACGCTCTACTTCACAGCCGATAACGGAACTAATGGAACCGAACTGTGGAAAAGTGACGGTACCGAAGCGTTCACAATGCTGGTCAAGGACATTAACCCAGGTGCGGGAAACGGTATAGTTACTTGTCCTGCGGTAATTGGCGATACGCTGTATTTTGCCGCCGACGATGGTATTACAGGCAATGAACTATGGAAAAGCAACGGAACGGACGCAGGCACAGTTCAGGTCAAGGATATTTATTTTGGCTCATATAGCAGTTCGCCATCTCGGTTGACCGCAATAGGCAACACATTGTACTTCGTGGCCTACCGCGGCGCCACCGGCGGCTACGAACTATGGAGGAGCGACGGTACGGATGCGGGTACTGCGCTAGTGAAGGGTATCGGCTTCCCAGTCGGGGGGGTAACTACGATGGGCGGCTCGTTCTACTTTGTAGCAGAAAACGATAGCAATGGCTCCGAGCTATGGAAAAGTGATGGTACGGATGTCGGGACAGTGCTAGTCAGAGACATTATCCCTGGGGCCGGTAGTAGCTCGCCATCCTATCTCACTGCAGTTGATAGGACCTTATATTTTGTAGCCAATGATGGGGTAAATGGATCCGAGCTATGGAAGAGTGACGGCACTGAAATAGGAACAGTGATTGTCAAGGATATTTGCCCAGGATATAGCAGTAGTTGGTCAAACCGCCTTACCGCGATTGATGGGGGCTTGTACTTTGTGGCAGATGACTGCGTCAATGGCTCCGAACTGTGGAAGAGTGACGGCACGGAGGCGGGCACAGTATTGATAAAGGATATTAATTTCGGTGCGAACGATAGTGCGCCGTCTTATATTACAAAAGTCGGACGTAAGTTCTACTTTGTGGCTATTGATGATATATATGGGCGGGAACTGTGGATGAGTGATGGCACCGAAGTTGGTACTATCCGGATGACAGATGTTAATTCCGGTAGCGGAAACGGAGTATCGGCCATTCTTCGATGGTAATCATGCATTGATGAACATGATTTACTCTTAGAAAAAAAACTAAGAAAAAAGTGATTAATACTGCTTCTTCTACAGTTGTGACGTTGGATTACTAGGGGAAAATTTTCAATTATCTTAATTATGGTCAAAGATAGATGGTGGTTACAGTGTAGAACCGCTACGCCATGATAGCGGTTGGTATGAGAATGAAGTGGGCGGCTATGTCCGTTTAGGAGTCACTGCGACTGCAGATGATTGGGACAAATCACTCATAAAACTGTAACGGTTTATTTTGCATGAATAAGAGATACTGATATTGGCAACGCCATTTTGTTTTCGTGGCATGCCCATAATTCTTTTGCTAGCCGATAGTCCAATTTCCTGGCCCATTTTCGTTGCAGGAACTTCAAAATGGCTTCTCGTCCGGATATAAATTCCGAGCGGTTTTATGCCAGGTATTATCCAAAGTGTAGGTGGGCGAGACCCGTTCAGGGTCTCGTCCCGTGTGTTCCATTCATCTTAGGCCAAACGCACTTTTTGGATTGCTGTGGGATTCGCCGCAGGCAACTCATTTATTCCCATGATTTATACGGTAAGAATTTCCCGTTCATGGTAACTAGGACCCGGTCCCCTTTAGGGTCTTCCACTTTTTCGATATGCATGGAAAAATCAATGGCGCTCATAATGCCGTCACCGAATTTTTCATGGATAATTTCTTTTATGGTCTCACCGTAAACCCCGACGATTTCATAAAGCCGGTATATCACCGGATCTGTCGGAACGATCTTGTCCCAGCTTTTATGGGGAAAAGCCTGCAATGCCTTGGAAACTTCTGCCGGCAGGTCTAAAGCGGCGCACAGTATATCGGCTTTGTCGGCCGGCATACTGTTCATGCCAAGACATGCAGAAGTAGTCCATACCGGCGCCATGCCGATTTTTGCCGCCAAGTCTTCCCACTTCATATTGGTTTTGTCTTTGGCTTCCAGAATTTTCAGGGTCATTTCTTGTTTATCCATCGCACTCTCCTCATTCAACAAATAATCTATGGTCGCAGGTATTAAGCTCGGCTTTGTCCAACGGTTATATAGCGCAACCAGAAATATAGCTGCACGGTCTTGTGTGGGTACGGTAACAACTTGACAGTTACTATGCCAAGCGGCAAAAGATGGCGGCTCCGGGAAAGTTCAGCAGCTTCGCTAGGGCTGGTTGGCGTCAATAGCTTGCAGGCAACAACATGAACATGGCGATTGAAACTGTCCCTTGGGCGCACCAATTCGGCCCGGTCACGCTCTTCAATAGTGCGGGACCATGTACATACTTATGCGGCCTAGTTTGTTAGTTACTACTCTACTACTCTTCGTTACCCTTAGAGCAGAACTTGTGCCAGTCGAATTTTGGTTGCTTAACCCTCTGTAATCTCTGTGAAAACCAACAATTTCTTTGCTTTATGAGTCGCTACGATAATTCGTGAATTACGAAATTGCATAGTTATTGCTACGAGTTTTCGTAGCGTGAAAACGTATCCAGTAAAAATTACGTTCTACAATCCTGGGGGGTGTCATGTCGTCAACTGTTGACGAAATGCGTGTTCAGTCGTTTTACCAAAAACACTATAACCAATTGTTTGCGCAAATCAGCGAAGCCATGCTGGTCTTCGAGCCGTATCACAATCAAATCATCGATGCAAACCAATCCGTATGCCGTCTATTGGGCTATGCCAAACAAGAACTGCTCGCACTGAAAGTGAGCCATTTACACATTCACGAAGTTCCCGCATTTGTCGTATTTACCCAGTCAGTGCTGTACCAAGGTCACGGTTGGACTAAAGAGCTAAGTTGCCGACGTAAAAACGGTACCACCATTGCTGTGGAGTATTCGGCGACTCGCCTAAAAGCCGATGGCAAAGAATTTATCGCCGTGGTATTGCGTGACCGCGCCCAACTGAAACGCTTGCACGAAACGGCTGAAGCCAATGACTATGTCAGGCAAGGCATAGCGGAATGGAAAAAAATAGAAAAAATATTTCATGAGATAGAAAAAGAGAATCAATTGATATTGAGCGCTGCTGGTGAAGGTATTTACGGTGTTAACGCCGATGGCAAGACCACGTTTGTCAACCCGGCGGCCGAGCGCATATTGGGATGGAAGGCCGAGGAACTCGTGGGTAGGGAAATACACAGTATAATGCACCATAGCAAAGCGGACGGCAGCATATACCCCGTCAGGGAGTGTCCCATCTACGCGGCGTTTTGCGATGGGGTGGTGCATCAAGTGGACAATGAAGTGTTCTGGCGCCAAGACGGAACACCCATAGCTGTGGAGTATACCAGCACACCTATCGAGGACAACGGCCGCTTAGTGGGGGCGGTAGTTGTCTTTCGGGACGTCAGTGACCGCAAGGAAGCAGAAGCCAATCTGCGCGCGGCCCTGGCGGAAGTCGAGCGGTTGAAAAAACGCTTGGAAATGGAGAATGCGTATTTGCTGGAAGAAATCAACGCTGAATACAATTACAAGGAAATCATTGGTAAGAGCGTAGCTGTGCAAAAAGTCATCCAGCAAATCGAACTGGTGGCGCCCACCGATGCCAATGTATTAATCACTGGCGAAACTGGTACGGGCAAGGAACTAATCGCCCGCGCCATTCACGAGGCCAGCCTCCGCCGGGACAGACCGCTGATTCGAGTGAATTGTGCCGCCATTCCCCGAGGATTGTTTGAAAGCGAATTCTTCGGTCATGTTAAGGGAGCTTTTACCGGCGCTGTGAGCGATCGGACCGGTCGCTTTGAATTGGCCGACGGCGGTACCTTGTTTCTGGATGAAGTGGGCGAAATACCCCTGGAGCTACAAAGCAAGCTTCTCAGAGTGCTGCAAGAAGGACAATTTGAGAAAGTCGGCGATACAAAAACTCGCAAAGTCAATGTGCGGGTCATCGCCGCCACCAATCGCGAATTGAAAATCGAAGCCCGACAACAACGGTTTCGTGAAGACTTGTATTTCCGCTTGAATGTGTTTCCTATCGAATCGGCGCCGTTGCGCGAACGGATAATGGATGTGCCGCTGTTGGCATCGCATTTTCTGAACCGCGCCACTAAGAAATTCAGCAAGTCCAACTTGCGCTTTACCCAAGGTGATATCGCGCGATTGCAAGCTTATCACTGGCCCGGCAATATCCGTGAGCTGGAAAACGTAATTGAGCGTGCGGTGATAGTCTCGCAACACGGGCGGCTGCGGTTCGATTTTCCTGATACCGAGGTGGAAGCCGCAATCGTCGCTAGTGATAGAAGCGCAGCAAGTGTTCAAGCCGAAGTGTTAACGGATAAAGAGCGCCG
>JASFLF010000025.1:0-12357 GCA_050118235.1 Gammaproteobacteria bacterium
TGCGCTTGCCGGATGGCAAGGTGTTAGCGGTCGGTGCCAGCAACACTTGTGGTGGTGGCGAACAATCAGCGGAGTTGTTCGATCCGACAACGGGTGTGTGGACAGCAACGGATAGTACGTTTACACATCGTTCAGTACCGACCGCGGTGCTTACCAGTAACGGTGCGGTAATGTTGCCGGGTGGATCAGGCCTATATGAAATATCACTTAATACAACAGAAATTTATACACAATCCGGTCCTTCCCCGGTGACACCGGCGCGTGCACAGTCCATTCATATTGTTGACCTTGAGGGCGATACTGTCTTCGATCCGGCAATTGGCTATTGGTTCGCCGAAGTCACTTTTACGGTCAAGGATGATTTCGGTAATCCGGCCAATAATGTCTTTGTGGATGCTTTCTCGGCGAGCTGTTCCACCAACGCACTGGGTCAGTGTACCTCGCGATATCCTAACTATATTAGCACCTCGACACCCAGCATCACTTTGTCGGTGAATGATCTGCATTCCAGTCACTTACTGGGTGACTTGCCACCGCTTGTGTATGATGCCAGTGCCAATAGTGATTTAAACGGCAATAGCGATGGGACGACTATCGTAGTGAATCAGGATGGCTCAACGAACCCTCCTCTTACACCACCGGATTCGATGCACGTTAGTAATATGAGTAGCTCGTATTTGCAAAGCGGTTCATCATGGACGCCACAGGCATCGGCTGTCATTGTGGACAACTACGGAAATCCGGTAACTTTCGCATCTGTTAGCGGTTTCTGGGGAAACGGCCTCTCAGGATCAGCAACTTGTTATTCAAATAACAATGGTATCTGCGCGGTAAGTTATCCGAGTTTTGTGGATATTGCTTCAGTACCGCAAGCATCATTTACGATAAGTAGTGTTGTTAAAATCGGCTTAACTTACGACTCAGCACTGAACGAAGATCCCGACGGCAACAGCAATGGGACGACAATAGTGATAGTAGCGCCCCAGGCCTCCGTTAGTATGCATGTCAGCGACTTGGATGGCATTGCAAACGCAGTCAGTAGCAAACGCTGGATGGCATCGGTTTACATTCACGTACGGGATAACACTAACAATGCGCTATCCAACGTGACGGTTAGCGGGAACTGGTCAGGCGGTTATAGTGGTTACGCCTCTTGTATCACTAATGGCGCGGGATATTGCAGTATCAGCAGCGGTGACATCCGTAACAGAAAGAGCAGTGCCACGTTTACCGTTTCCAATTTAAGCCATTGGCAGCTCAGTTACTCACCAAGCGAAAACGCCGACCCGGATGGTGATAGTAATGGCAGTAGTATAGTCGTACTAAAACCGTAGCAACGCTTGAATAATTTGTAATACTTAGGCAGGACGTGTAAGAAGAGTGCGCATAATCCTATTACACGTTCTGCCGGTTGTACCACCAATAGCAGTGGTATATGTGCCGTAGTGACCGGCAACATCGACCTATTACGCGGCATTCAATTAGTGATCATGATGCGGACAATGACGGTACGGTTATCATTGTAAACCGATCCTAGCCCGTGGCAGCGGTAGTAGTAGATGGTCGGTGAGAAATGCGGCCTAGTGCTGCAATGCGTTCTTCCAGAGGCGGGTGGCTGGCAAACAGTTTTGCCAGCCCCTGGCCGATGCTGCCGGAGATGCCGAATGCGGCCAGTTGCCCTGGTAAATCCTGCTCTTGTAAACCGGGTTGGGTTAGCGACTGCAGCCGGCGCAGGGCCGCGATCATGTTGTCGCGTCCGGCGAGTTCGGCGCCGCCAGCGTCCGCGCGGAACTCCCGACGACGAGAGAACCACATCACAATCATAGACGCCAGAATCGACAGCAATATTTGCGCAATAATGGATGTAATGAAATAGCCTGGCCCTATGCCGCGTTCAGTTTTGAAGATAACGCGATCCACCACGAATCCGATAATTCGCGAGAGAAAAATCACAAAAGTATTAATCACACCTTGCAGCAAGCCCATGGTGATCATGTCGCCGTTGCGGATATGGCTGATTTCATGACCGAGCACGGCGTCGATTTCCCTGTCCGTCATGTGTTGCAATAAACCGCTGCTCACCGCCACCAGCGCATTATTGCGATTCATACCGGTGGCAAAGGCATTGGGTTGGGGGGAGTCGAATATGCCCACTTCAGGCATGCCGATACCCGCGCGTCGGGCGTGGCGTTGGACTATTTCCACTAGACGTTGTTCGTTGCCGCCCGCGGGTCGCTCTATGACATGCACCCCCATACCGTGTTTTGCCAGCCACTTGGACAAGGCCAGGGAGATGAACGAGCCGGAGAATCCGATGACCGCCGACATAACCAACAAAGCGTTTAGATTTAGATCCACACCGTTTTGTTGCAGAATGCCTCTGATGCCCAACATCTCAAAAACAATACTGACTAATACCAACACTGCGGCATTGGTAGCTAAAAACAACAGAATCCTCATCATAGCCGGTGTCCTCTTTCAATTGGGTTGGTGTATTAATGCGTTTTATGTTGATGCTTCGGATTGAATCAGAACTAGCGAATGCGAGATAGTGCCTTCGCAATTTCTGCCGATAGACATGCCCATAAAAAAACACTATAAATCCATGAGATGATTTTCCTTGTTACACCAGAGCAAGGCAGAAACAATGCCAGTTAAAAAAATACTTGTATAACAGTGTGATAACGATGCGTCCGAGACGCTTGGTGCGTGCGATCGGGGGATTACCACCACAGCCAGGTGAATGTGACCTTGTTGAATTGGCGGTGGGTTAACAGGGTGTGTTAACAGAAAGAAACCTCGACCGCCATTTGTTGAAATAAACCATTGCCGATCAGGCGGCGGTTTAAACCCACCGCTTGATTTAATTAAACACAATGACCAGTCGTCACGTTTTTCTACAACGGCAACGACTTTTAGCCTCTGGCATGGTAACTGCCTCCAATTACATATGCTAGTTGCTCTGTTTCGATATCGGTCCGACGCACAAGTCAGGATGCCGAATAGCGGGCTGTCTCAGTAGTGCGTAGGCGGGACATGTAACTGGATGCTTTTACAGTGCGTGTTTGTCCACTATTAAGAGGATACTGCCATGAATAAATATCTATACAATGAATTTGGAAAATATAATACGTTGTGTGTAGGCAAAGGCAAGGGTGCAGTGGTTGTCTTTGGTTTATTGGTCGTTGCTTCGTTAGCTCTCACCGGTTGTGCCTCACAGGCACAACGGGCCGTGCCGCCATTTATGGTCAGCAGCATAGTGCGGCAGAGCCAGGATGGCGTGCCCTCCAGTGTGATCATCCGGCAAATCGCCGAATCAGGCACCGTATACAGGCTGAGCGCCAGTGAGCTGGCTAACCTGAGGGACGAGGGGGTTGCGGATGCGGTCATTAACTATATGCAACAGACCTATCTCGACGCCATCCGACACGATCAAAGCGTGGCTGATCGCAGTTTATGGGTTTATGGTCCGGACGGGTATTATTATGGAGGATATCCATTTGGCTGGCCTTATTACTATGTACCATATGCGCCCCAGCATGAATACACCCCAAGACGGTCAGTCTATTCCGAGCGTGCCGACGGCCAAGGACAAAAAGTCGGTAAGGAGCATGCAAAAAACCCTGAACATAAGCTCAGCCATGAGCGCGCAAATAGCCATGAGCGCACAAACAGCCCTGAGCGCACAAACAGCCCTGAGCGCGCAAACAGCCATGAGCGCATAAACAGCCCTGAGCGTACAAACAGCCATGAGCGTACAAACAGCCCTGATCATGAGTTCAGCCGTGCGCAAACCAACCATCAGGAACGTGAGCCCGGTCACCACGCATCGCTGAACGCCGAATCCCTTGCTGCGCATCCTGAAAAGCAATCGGTTAAGCAATAAACCGCTTAAGTTTTGCGAGAATGGATAATGCTGAGTAAATCCCGGGCTTGGCCCGGGATTGAAAAACAATCGATTGTTTATCTTTGAAATCTCGACGCCTCAAACTGCTTCGCACTACGGTGAGGCATAGCGTAGGTTAGACCAAACGCTGGTGGAGCCGTCGATAATATCTGTTTGCTGCCACACCGCCAAGGCGTCCCCTTGCGCGCTTATCGCAACTTGCGGATCGGTTGAGTCTCCCGAGTAGTTTTCGATTGCTTGGTCACTGTCCCAGCCCTCCGTGGGTGAATAATGGTACGCGTAGACATTGTGGTAGTCAGTGTATGGATCGGAATTTGCCGCCGGTTTCTCCCACACGGCGATCGCTCTTCCGTATGCATCCATGGCAAGTTGTGGCGCGGAATTCGGGGCGGCCTCATCCACGATTTCATCGGTGGACCAACCTGAACCTTTGGTGTATGTATTGGTGTACATATAGATGGGCGTTTCACCGAAATTCGTAAACTCGTGGCCTCGCCATATAGCCAGCGCGTTGCCACGATCGTCCAAGGAAATCTGCACATCGGTTGAATCCACGTTGGGATTGGTTTGTATCAATTGGTTGTGACTCCAGCCTGCTGCACTGTGGCGGCTGACTTTGACGTTGTTTTGGTAAGTTTGATCGTTCATGGTTGTCCATATTGCGAAGGTGTCGCCGTGGTTGTTTGCGGCGATGCTTGAAGAAGTGGCTTCATCATGGGTGATGAATTCCGGTTCCTGCCAGCCTTTTCCTTTTATGAAGAAACTGGTCGCCAGGCCCGATTGGGCTTGATCCTGACTTGAGTCAAATTGAGTCCACATGGCCACCGCGTTACCTTTGTCGCCCATTACCAACGCGGAACCGTCCGACAAAAGCGAGGCGTCCCTTTGGATCATCACGCTGCGCTGCCATCCTCTGTCTTTTGTATAATAATTCGCGTATAGGTTGGTTTTGTCATAGGTAAGATTATTTTGATTCCACATCGCGATGGCGTTACCCTCCTCATCTATAACGACCAAGGGAAAATAAGCATCGACCGAGTCGTTTTGGATTTTGGCCGCTCTGCCCCATCCGCGGCGGTGATCGTAATAGTTTGACCATACCGTCGATGCCGGTACGTGCTCGGAATTGAATTCCGCCCACACCGCTATGGCATCTCCCCTTGCATTGATGGCCACGCGCGGATTCCCGGCCTGTCCAGCGGTATTGCTAATGAGTCGCGGTTTTTCCCAGCCGGTTGTTTTGTTATAACGCGCGGCCCATACACCATAGTTGGTGTTAGCCGCTTTATATTGGGACCAGACGGCAATACCATCGCCTTGTTTATTCATGGCGATTTGCGGTGGATAGGTTTCGGTGTCTGTGCCGCTAAGCTGACGAGCACCTATCCAGGTATTCATATCCTTGGGGCCGGCCAGGGCGTCACCGCTCGACAGGAGTAAGGGCAAACCAATCCCTATCGCTACGGCCAGTAACACAGCCCCTGAATTAGACAGTAGTTTGGAGAAAACGGATATCGAAAGTGGCAGGTTGGAGAGTTTAGCTGTATGTGGCATGATAACCTCCGTACAAATAGAAAGTATTTGAAGTATATTTTTGGATAATAGCCGACATTGTTCATGTTGTTTGGCGCCGCGCCGGTGTTGACTATGATGGAAACCACAAACTCAGCGCCTCTTTCAGCCTATCGCATAGTCTGTGCCATGCGTGTATATGCCGGGTATCGTTAAGATTTGTACACAGACGAGATTATCACTGTGTGAAATCCACCATCAAACGAGCTTGAAGTTGGGGGCATACAACCGCTGTGCAAACTGAAATGAGAGAGCGAAGTTCGCACACACCACAGGCAATGGTCTGTACAGAGTGAAACCCAGGCTCGATAACCCATGCTCGATAACCCATGCTCGATAACCCATGCTCGATAACCCATGCTCGATAACCCATGCTCGATAACCCATGCTCGATAACCCATGCTCGATAACCCATGCTCGATAACCCAGGCTCAATGAGCCTGGGTTATCACGACCGCCTATCGATATGGCGAAATAAATTGATTAGACCATAGGGTAGGGCCTACCAGGTTGTTGTCGGTTTGCTCCCAAATAGCCAAGGCGTCGCCGTTTTCATTCATGGCCACTTTCGGGTAGATGGAATCGGCATCGTAATTCTCGATGACTTGATTGCTGTCCCAACCGTAGGCCGGGGAATAGTGGTAGGCATAGACGTCATGATAGGAAACATAGGAGTTGGGTCCTTGAGAGGTTTTCTCCCACACGGCGATAGCGTTATCGTGTTCATCCATTGCCAGTTGCGGCACCGTATATGGAGCGGCCGCATCCACCAATTCACCCGTGGACCAGCCAGAACCTTCTATAAAGTGATTTGAATATACATCGATGGAACCGGAACCAAAAAAGCCCGCTTTCTCGCCCAGCCAAACAACTAGCGCGTTGCCTTTTTTATCCAGAGCCACTTGTAGATTTCCTGAATCCACATAAGGATCGGATTGTATCGATTGGATTTCACCCCATTTTCCCCATGCCGAGCGCATACTGGCTTTAACATTTGATTGGTTGGTCTCAGGGTTTTGAGTCGTCCAGACGGCTATGCTGTTGCCTTTTTCATTGAGAGCGATAGTGGGGGACCCCGCATCTTCATGAGTCACAAACTCGGGTTTCTGCCAGCCTTTTCGATTGTCAAAGAAGCGGGTTACCAAGCCCGTTTGGGGACTACCCTCGCTTGAATCCAGTTGTGTCCACATTGCAACGGCGGTGCCTTCCTCGTTTATGGCCAAGCTGATTCCCAGGGAGAGGATTGAATCATCGCTTTGTATCATTTTGCTGTGTGTCCAGCCGCTGCCCTTTTTGTAGTAGTTTGCGTATATATTGGTTCTGTCATAGATGGGATTGGTCTGATTCCAGATCGCAATGGCATTGCCATGCTTGTCCATAACGACCATTGGAGAATAAGCGTCTGCAACATCATCTTGTATTGTCACCGGCTTTTCCCAACCGTGTTTGCGATCATAATAGCGGGCCCACACTGTGGACAGTGGCGAAGAGGAAAAATTGTAAACCGGCCATACTACGATGGCGTCTCCGTGTTCATTAATGGCAACGTTGGGTGGATTGCCCGCTTGGCCAACGGTGGTTTTGTCGATGCGCTTTGGTTTCCCCCAGCCTCGGTGCTTGCTGAACTGTGCAATCCAGATACCCGTAGTATCGTCATCGAGATTAAATTCCTGCCAGGCGGCGATGCCGTCTCCGTGTTTGTTGACCGCGAGCTGTGCATAAGGGGAAACCCAGGCGTTGTTGCTGCTGACTTGGCTTGGATCTCCCCAGGTTTTAGTGTCGTAGGAACCGGCCAAGGCGGCGCCTTGTGTCACTATCAAGGACAGTACAGCGGCTAAGAGCCTGATTGATAGCGTGGAAAGTTGCGTGGAGAATTGCGTGGACAGTGGTTTGAAAAGACATTTCCTATATTGCATGTTATAACCTCCATTTTGGGTAAACTGAGTGGGTGAAAAGTAAAGATTGGGGAAAACAGTGATGCATTATTGTTGTGTGATGCTCCAACAGGGTCGTGTCGGTATTTTCAGCGTAAGAAGCGCTACACTAAAAATACGGCCTTGCCACCGCACGGTCTATGCCAAGCAGGCAACCATCTGTAATCGCTAAATATTATTTATTAAACTAAGTGAAAGCGTGTGAAATCCACCAGCAAACACACTAAAATGGGGGTATACCACCGCTTTGCGGAATACAGTTTAGTGTCCAATAAATTTTTGGGCATTCGGATAAACAAGCAACATGTGCGGTCATAACAGTTCGAGGATAATTACTTATGAGGGCGGGAAGTCACGTGAGCAGAAGAGAGGGTAGTATAGTGTTCGCAAGCAAGACAAATCATAAGACAAAGCATAAGACAAATCATAATACAAAGCACCATCAATTTTGCCGTGTATTGCTGATCTGTTGCTTGTTTGCGGCTTCGTCGGATTCCGTGCTCCATGCCGAATCGGTGGATAGCAATTGTGCTCGGTTGTTTAAAGATACACAACAACAACGGCAACAGGTGCAATCTGAGTTTTCCACTTGCCGGTCGGCAAAATTCAATGAATTGGAGAATTTCAACGCCAAACGCGCCCGCTATATGCGATTGATTACCTGGGCAAGCAATCTGGAATTTGCAGGTTCACTGAAACCCTATATAGATGCATTGAACGAACGCGATCAACTGTTAACCTCCAAGGCCGAAGAGTTTGAGGCTTGTGTGCCGCCTTTGCGGGATATTTCCGTTGCCGTCGACATACCCGTAAATGGCGATAATCTGTGTGACCAACCGTTGGCCGATATCAAAAACGAAATAGGTGATTTGACAGTCGACTGGAAGACTTGCCAAGCGTGCAGTCTGGGAACAGTGGGGGAGGGGATTAATAAGTCGGCCATGGAAATACTGATTGCGCAACAAAAAGACGCGCGTGTGTTGCGCCAAGCGCTGGTTGAGCAATTTACGGGCGGCTCTGTTGGAGATCTTTCCGGCCTTAATCAATGGCTGATCACCCGCGACGTGTTTCTAGCGTATGTTACGGACACCGCGCTGCAGCTTTCCAATACCCAAAAACTCATAGTGATGCTGGAGCATCTGGAGAAAACACTTGAGAGCATGGATGCTCGCAATGAATTTACCGACAAAGTCGTGGAGGTCTATGGGCAGCTTGCTAATACTTTGCAAAGCAAGGCGAAAAATCGCCTCCGCGATGCCGAGCGCTTATGGCAAATGTTTAGCGACGTGGTTCCCGACATCCCCGCCGCGACACCGGCGCGCTATGCCGGATTTGATGGTCCTGTGGAGATGACGCGAGGTTTTAACGCCATGTCTCCCCAGGAGCGGGCCACTCTGGCGTCGGCAATAAGCGCGGCAGTAAAAAAATATCAACCGTATCACCGGCCGTCATGAGTGGCCCTACTGGCTATACTCTTTCAGGATGACCATCGTTTATAACAGGCCGAATCAGCTTAAGGAGTTTGTATGAGGTATTTAAGTCACCAGCAAGCCCGACACTTCTACGATCACTTTGGTGCCAAGCAAGATGCGCAAAGCTTTTATGAAGATAAGGCGGTCAGTACCTTGATACAACATGCCGATTTTCAGCACGCACAGAGTGTGTTGGAGTTTGGCTGCGGCACCGGGCGTTTGGCGGAACGGCTGTTATCGAATCGGCTGTCGGCAAGCGCCACTTACCAAGGGCTGGATATCAGCACCACCATGGTGGAACTGGCCACGCAACGCTTGCAGGAATTTGCCTCCCGCGCCCGGGTGAGTCAAACGCAAGGTGAAACCAGTCTGCCCTTTGCCGATAACGCCTTTGACCGTTTTGTATCGGCTTATGTATTGGATTTACTTCCCGTGGAGGAAATTCACCAACTCTTCAACGAAGCACATCGGGTTTTGTGCAGTAACGGGGTTCTGGCTTTGGCCGGTTTAAGCCATGGAAAAACGGTAATCAGCAAAGGTGTTACCGGTGTGTGGCGTGCCATCCATCGCATTAATCCAAAATGGGTGGGCGGCTGTCGGCCCTTGGAACTCGGAGACTTTATCCGCGCTGAAAGCTGGCATGTCACGCATCAAGAGAAAATTTCCCAGTTCGGTATTACCTCCGAAGTGCTTGTGGCGGAAAAAATCGCTGTGTAATACCTTTCGCAAAACCCTTAACTTATGACGTTTCGGGATTCATTTTGGCACTGGGTTAAGCCACCGGCAAGTATTTCACCACGAAGCACACAAAGGGAAAAACAAGCTTATTTAGGGAACCTTCGTGGTGAATACCATTTACCTCAAAATCCCGCCCTACCCCGCCCATACTCAAAAATAACGAAGATCACTTCGCTGAAACACTGCGTAATAGCAAAACAAAATGGGTTTTCACTTTGGGTGAAATTGCCCCATTGTCGCTGGCGATTGGTGTATATCAACCAATCGATTCGGTGTGCGGCTGAACATAATCAATCATTATTTATTAATAATCAGCAGGTTATGAGTTTGGCACAAGAACTGCCCTTAGCCCTACTAAACCCGGTGAGTAAGAGGCTATCTGCCCCCCAGAGCCACAAAAAGCAAGACCAATAATAGCAGGGCCCAATAGCAAGCAGGTAAGCAGGCAGGTAAGTAATCCGTGCAATCGGTCATAGCCAAACCGTCACGGGTTTGTCCACCGTACCATTCACTCGCCGATACATTGCAACAGACACTACGTAAGGAGATAGAAATGGAGACTGCAACTTCCGTTATATCCGTGTTCAACACTCGAGAGCAAGCCGAAACGGCAGTGCGGAAAGTGCAGGCCGCGGGCGTGGATATGAAAACTTTGTCTATCATCGGCAAAGGCTATCATACCGAACAACACCCTATTGGTTTCTACACCGCGGCGGATCGCATCAAAGCATGGGGTGGAACAGGGGCCTTTTGGGGCAGTATCTGGGGCATGTTGTTTGGCGCCGCGTTTTTCTGGGTGCCGGGTTTCGGTCCATTATTGGTGGCCGGTCCCTTCTTAAACATATTGTTGGGAGCTCTGGAGGGCGCCGCTCTGGTCGGTGGAATCGGCGCCTTAGGTGCTGCGCTAACCAGTATTGGTGTGCCTAAAAACAGCATCATTCGGTATGAGACCGATTTAAAAGCGGACAAGTACCTGTTGATCGCCAACGGCGCGCCCTCGCAAGTTGAACAAGTGCGGCAAATCATGCAGCAACTCAACGCCAATGATTCCGCGGTCTACGATGTTGCGTAAGTGGCATTGAGACGATTTCATTACCTTAAGCACTGTATTTTAACGAACTGGAGAAAGCTACAATGAAACGTTTAGGTTACTCAAGAGTATTTCATATTTTTTTATTGATTGGCGTTTTGGGGCTCGCGCAAATTACGAATTTGCAAGCGGCGATGCCTCCCGATTTCACCCAGATCGTAAAAAACAATGCCAATGTTGTTGTTAACATCAGTACGCAAAAAACAGCCGAAGTCGGGGGCAATATGGCGCCTTTCAACTCTATTCCCGGAATGCCTGAAGATGATCCGTTCAGGGATTTCTTCAAACGGTTTTTTCCCAACCAGGGAGGTCAACCACGCAAAGAGGTTCTGCGCTCCTTGGGTTCCGGATTTATCATTTCATCGGACGGTTATATCCTCACTAACGCTCACGTGGTGAAAGATGCCGATGAAATTGTGGTCCGCCTAAGCGACCAAAGCGAGAAACCGGCGAAACTCATCGGCAGTGACGAACAATCGGACGTGGCGCTAATTAAAATCGACGCCAGTAATCTGCCAGTGGCCAACTTGGGCGATTCATCGCGCCTGGAAGTGGGGCAATGGGTGCTCGCCATCGGATCGCCCTTTGGGTTTGATCACTCGGCGACACAAGGTATCATCAGCGCGCTGCAGCGCAATTTGCCCAATGAAAGCTATGTGCCCTTTATCCAAACCGATGTGGCCGTCAATCCCGGTAATTCCGGTGGTCCGCTATTCGATGCCAGCGGTAAAGTCATTGGCATTAATTCGCAGATTTACAGCAACAGTGGGGGGTATATGGGTTTGTCCTTCGCTATCCCCATTGAGCTTGCCACCAACGTTGCCGAACAATTGAAAAGCAAGGGCGTGGTCACACGCGGCTGGTTAGGCGTGTTGATTCAGCCAGTCACCCAGGATCTGGCCGATGCCTTCAGTTTGAAACATCCAGAGGGCGCATTAGTGGCGGAAGTCACGCCCGGCAGTCCCGCGGACAAAGCGGGTATAAAACCCGGAGATATTATTACCGAGTTCGATGGTAAGGAAGTGGGTAGTTCCGAGCAGTTACCGCCTTTGGTCGCTTCCACCGCAGTGGGCAAATCGGTGCCCGTAAAAGTGGTGCGCAAAGATAGCAAGCAAACACTGACCGTTTCCATCGGTCAACTGGATAAAGCCACGTTGGCTTCCAATGAAGACAGCATTGAAGTGGACAAACTGGCGATTACAGTGACAAACATGTCGAAAGAGCAGCGGCAAAAAGCCGATGTTGGCGAGTTGGGCGTCATAGTGCAATCCGTGGCAAAAGGGCCCGCGGCCAGTGCCGGTATCCGCTCCGGCGACATCATTGTAAATCTGGATCATCAGGATGTGCACAACATCAAAGATATGGTGACAATTAGCGAACATTTGCGCGGAAACAAACCGGTGCCGGTCTTGGTGGAAAGGGATCAGCACCCTTTGTTCCTGGCATTAAAAATCCACGCGTAGTCCGCTGTTTTTTGTCGGGGGGAAACAAGGACGTTTCCTTCCTTATCGGTTTCTTTTATATGTTTCATTATGTATATTCGCGACATGCGGTCACCACATGCGGGTCCTGAACAGATATCATGAAAAGCCAAAGCCGGTAGTTAATGCATAAATATGCGTATAAACTCACGGAATTTTTCCT
>JASFLF010000026.1:0-12335 GCA_050118235.1 Gammaproteobacteria bacterium
TGGCGGAGATTAATTTTTTACTGGCAGAGGCTTTATTCGAAAATCGGCAGTTTGAAGAGGCCGCGAAGGAATATGAAATTACCGCTTACCAATACGTGAAAGCCGGCAAAAACGCCGAAGCGGGATATGCCGCGTTAGTGGCGTACGACGAGCAAACCAAAACGCTGCAAGGCAAACGTAAAGAAATATTCCAGAGAGTGGCCATAGGCAGCGCGCTGCGTTTTGGCAAGGCTTTTCCCGAAGATCCGCGCGCCCCCACGGTACTTATGAAAGCGGCGGAAGATCTTATTGCGTTACAAAAATACGATCAAGCCGCCGTGGCGGCTAAATCCGTGTTGGAACTCACGGGTAAAACCACCGAAAAAATGCGTCTCACGGCATGGATGATTGTGGCGCAGTCGGAATTGGAAGACGGCAAGTTTGGACAAGCCGAGTCCGCCTATAAGATGGCCCAAACCATGGCTAAGAATGATGCGGCGCTGAACAAAACCATTGAAGAAGGTATTGCCGCAGCCATTTACAAGCGAGGTGAGGCGATGCGTGAGGCCGGAGATATGGAAGGGGCTTTGGCTCAATTTAAGCGTATTGCCGCCGAAGTGCCCAATACCGAAGCAAATATTGCCGCCCAGTTTGACGTGGCGGTTAACTATATGGCTAGCGAGGAGTGGGATAAAGCCATTGCGGAATTTCGCCGCTTTCAGAGCAACTACCCGGGTCACGACTTTCAAGCCAAGGTATCGGAAAACCTAGTCCTGGCCTATGTAAAATCCGACAAGCCGCTATATGCCGCCGAGGAATTGGAAAGAAAATTGCAAACTCAATCGAATATAAAACAGAAGCAAGATGTGATGTGGCAAATTGCCCAGATGTATGAACAAGCCGAAACGCCCGACAAAATGATTGCCGCTTACGAACAATACGTGCGGGAATTCCCACAGCCGTTAGCCCAGGCCACCGAAGCGCGTCATAAAATCGCGACGGCTTACAAAACCATGGGCAACAACAAAATGTACGTGCAATGGTTGAAAGAGGTGATTCGATCCGATAAATTTGCCGGTGCGAATAGCACCGACCGTATTAAATTTTTGGCCGCTAAAGCGTCGTTTGAGTTAGCCGAACCCACGTTAAAATCATTTCGAGAGATTCAGCTAAAAGCGCCGTTGCAAGCCAATTTGGAGAAGAAAAAAGCGCGTATGCAAACCGCGATAGATGCCTATACACAAGCGGCAAACTACGGTGTTGAAGAAGTAACCACTGCATCTGTTTATTTATTAGGCGAAATTTACGGCTCCTTCGGTAAAGAGTTATTAAATTCTGAAAGACCCGCGGGGCTATCTCCCGATGAAATGGAACAGTATGATATCCTGTTGGAAGAACAGGCATATCCATTTGAGGAAAAAGCCATTACTATCCATGAAACGAATGTGCAGCGCGTAAAAGAAGGCACTTATGACGAATGGGTGCAGAAAAGTTTCGCAGCGCTAAAAAAATTACGTCCGGTGAGATATGCAAAAGCGGAAAAAAGTGAAGCGGTGGTCAATGCTATCTATTAAATCAGTTGCCATTTTCATCTTGAGTGCCGGTATTTTCGTTGGTTGCGCCGGTACCGGAGAAAGCAAAAAAGAAGCTGACACCGGCCAACCGCAAGGGCAACCTCAAGAAGTCATTTCGCCGCAGGCCCGCCAACAATACGATGACGCGTTAACCGCCATGCGCAACGGCGATAATGCCAAAGCCAAAGATTTGTTAGCAAATTTGAGTAAAACCTATCCAGAGTTGTCCGGGCCGTATACCAATCTTGGTTTGATCTACTTCCGCGAAGGGAAAATTGACGAGGCGGAAAAAACATTTCTGCAGGCGGTTAAAGTCAACCCTAAAAGTGCCGTAAGTTATAATCACTTGGGTATTATTAGCCGGGGCAAGGGTAAATTCCAAGAGGCTAAGGAGTATTACCAGAAAGCGCTGAAAATCAATGACGACTATGCCTATGCGCATCTGAATATTGGCATATTATATGACTTATATCTTGGGGAGTTGGATAAAGCGCTGGAACATTACAATCGCTTCCAAAGTCTGTCACCGGAAAAAGATCCGGAAGTGGAAAAATGGATCGTGGATTTACAAAGGCGTATTAAAGCCAGCAATTAAGCAGTCCTGTAATTTGTTGCAAGTTGGTTAAGCGCCAGGTATTTTGTTTCGTAAGTAAATTCTGTAATATTAAATACATGTTAATGATAAAGAATTGGACTTTTCCCATATTATTGGTGTTAATGCTTATAAGTGGTCAAATATTGGCCGAAGAGCGACTTCAATTAGATGAAACATCCATCGTGGGATCCAAAGAGCTGCCAAAAGTCATTTATATTGTGCCTTGGAAAAGTACCAATATTATGGAACTCGGCGGCATGAGTGAAAAAGGTTCTTTTTCACAGAGTATGCAAGCCCTTGATCGGGACGAGTTTCGCAAAGAGTTAGATTACTTTAGTATGCTTGAAGGAACGGGGAGAGAGGCACAACCATAATCCACTACTTTATTCCTACCGACTGCCTACTGGTTGATAGCTAAACCAACTTTCTATGGCGCGATTTGCAATGTTTGAGTGTTTTTTTTGGGGTGTAGTGTGATTGGTGTCTCATTTAATTATCTCATGTGTCTCGATAACGTGGGTTTAAACACACCAGCGGGTTTCTAGTTTTTAAACCGTTTTTTTGAATTTAAAACTGCTTTTTTATAATTATTCTTTTAAAGACCAGTGCAATATAGTTGAGGAGATATTTATGGAGGTCTTGACCACACTTGTTAAATTTTTCCAAGAGGGCGGGTTGTTTATGTATCCCATTTCCCTCGTGTTGGCGATTGGCGTCGCGATAGCTGTGGAGCGTTATCTGTATCTCAGCTACGCCAAAGTGACCAACCGTACGATGTGGCAAAAGCTTACCCCATTGCTTAGAGCCAACAACTATGTGCAGGCCATGGCGCTGAGTTCCAAATCCAAGGCGGATATCGGCAAGATTTTGACTTATGGATTGTCCCGGGTTCAAGCGGCCAAAACCCGCGATGATATCGAAATGGCCATGGAAGAAGGTCTCATGGAAATCATTCCACGGTTAGAAAAACGCACCCACTACATCGCCACGTTTGCCAACATCGCCACCTTGTTGGGATTGCTTGGTACTATCATCGGTTTGATTCAGGCCTTTACTGCGGTTGCTAATGCGAATCCCGCCGATAAAGCGGACTTGTTGTCGGCCAGTATTTCGGTGGCCATGAACACTACCGCATTTGGCTTGATGGCGGCGATTCCATTGTTGTTGATCTATGCGGTTCTGCAAACCAAAACCACGGAGTTGGTGGACAGCATGGAAATGGCCACTGTGAAATTCCTCAATGTCATCACCGAGCACAGCAAACCCAGTGCATAATCATTAGGATTTATCACTTATGTCGCGACTACAGCGAATGCGCCGCCCTTTGCGCGGTGACACGGATATCAATATCACAGCGTTTTTAAATCTGATGGTAATTCTGGTGCCGTTTCTGCTGATTACGGCGGTGTTCTCCCATATGACCATTCTGGAATTGAACTTACCCCCTAACCAACAAAGCCCCGATAACCCGGATCAGAAAAAAGAGCGTAACTTCGAATTGATCATCCGCAGCAATGAAATTGTGGTATCCGATACCCTGGGTGGGCCTATACAGTCGTTTCGCAAAGTGGGCGGTAAATACGATATGAAAGCGGTGACCGATTTGTTGATGAAAATTAAGGCCCAGTTTCCGGAGAAACAAAATATTACGATATTGTTGGAGCCCAAAATCCCCTATGAGGTTTTAGTCGAAGCCATGGACGCCTCGCGGGTGGTTGATGTGGTCGAGGCCGGCTCCGTGGTGCAAAAAGAATTATTTCCAGTGATCTCGATTGGCGATGCGCCGTCCTGATCAGCGAATGACGAGAATGAGGATAAGGTTTCTCAAATGTCCATGATGAAAATGTCGAGACGCGCCAAGCGTATGGAGCGTCATCACAAGCGTAACAAACGCGGTGCTGTGTTGAACATGGTGTCACTGATGGATATTTTTACCATATTGGTGTTTTTCTTATTGGTTAGTTCCACCACTGTTCAAGATTTGCCCAATACCAAAGAGATTAAATTGCCTGAATCCATTGCCGAGAAGCTGCCTAAAGAAACCGTGGTTATCGTGGTGGGTAGCAATGACATCGTGGTGCAAGGCAGAAAAATTGCCGATGTACAAGCCGTGAGACGAGCGGATCAACCTGAAATCCAGTCTCTGAAACAAGAATTGGAAAGAATTTCCAAGCGGCAGATTGTTGCCACCACACCCGACGGTAAGCCTATTCCTCGCGAAGTTACCATTATGGGTGACAAAGAAATTCCCTATGAGTTGCTAAAGAAAATCATGTTCACCTGTACGCGGGCGAACTATACCAATATTTCCTTAGCAGTAATGCGCAAAAATGTAGAAAAAGGCTAGCCCGCATTTCGCACCAGGCGGCCACAAACATCAAGATGAGATGGAAAAACAAACGATTATGAGATTTAAATCCTTAAAAAACTATTTCAACTTTCGGCCTATCGCGGTTCTGGCTCGTCTTCGTGTCCGTATGCTTGCTCTTCACTCAAGTCATAGCTACCGCTATGATTTTCGCTCCATAGCGGCGCCTACGAACACGAATCCTTCGCCAGCTCCTGCGATCCTGGTGAGAACTGCGGGCTAATACGTGATGTTGTTTCATTCGTTCGAACTGCCATGGTCTTTGATTCAAGAAGAGGTTGAGCGTCTCAAGCGCTTGGTCGTCGTCTTTCTTGCGGTGACGGTTGTCATCGGGTTGATTATTCCTTTTATACCGGTTCCCAAAAAAGACTTGTCCAAAGAGGAAAAATTGCCGCCGCGCTTGGCGCAATTAGTCATGCAACAAAAAGAAAAGCCCAAGCCGCCACCACCGAAAATCGAAAAGAAAGAAGAGAAGAAAGAGAAAAAGAAGGAAGAGAAGAAAAAGGAAAAGAAAAAAGAAAAACCGAAGAAAGAAGAGAAGAAAGTCGAGAAAAAGCCTGAAAAAACTCAGGCGCAAAAGACCGCAGAGGCGCGCCGCAAGGCCCAGAAGTCCGGCTTATTGGCGTTTGCCGACGAGTTGGCGGATTTGCGTGACAAAAACGTTGATCAGACACTAAACAAAACGAAAAAGCTTTCCAAGGGCGCGGCGGAATCCAAGATCGAGCGTAACATATTAACCTCAAACACCACGGTGCCCGCAGGCAGTGGTGGAATCGATACCTCAAAATTGAGTCGCGGGGTTACCAGTGGAACTCAATTGCAGGGCAGGGAAACCACCAAAGTGGAAAGCGGCATTGAAAAAGTCGCCAAGGCCAATCAGGGTAAGGTTACCGGCTCGTCATCCAATGCGCCTAAACTGTCTTATGAAGAAGTATCCATCGTATTCGATCGCAACAAAGGCTCGATTTATAGCTTGTATAACCGGGCATTGCGTAAAGACCCGACTATTGCCGGCAAATTCGTGGTCGAACTTACCATCTTACCGGACGGTTCCGTTTTGGATGTCAAAGTAGTGTCCAGTGAACTGGGCAATGAACAGTTAGAGCGTAAACTGTTGATCAAAATCAGGTCATTTTTATTCCCGAGCAAGCAGGGCGCCGAAAACCTGATTGTTACTTTCCCGGTGGACTTTGTGCCGTCCTAGTTGAATAAACCACGAAAGCGGAGATGTTGTTTTAAATCCTTCATGCTCTTCGTGGTTTAGAGATAGACCCAACACAAAGCGGCGCTATAAAATTTCACCACGAATCGCACGAAGACCACGAAGAAAAATATCTTTCGGTAGACGTCAGCCCTGCTGGTGAAAAAAAGCCTGATCGAAGCTATCCGTTAACCAAAGGTCCTCTGTTGCCTGTTGAACTCCCGCATGTAAATTCTTTTTTCTTCGTGTCCTACGCGGTTTCGTGGTTAACAAGCAATTAAACCATGTCATCCACCACATTGCCGGTGCCGCCAGAACTGCTCAGCGAACCGGAGTTGTCATACAGCGGCTGCCTATTGATTTGAATGGAGTCACGCGTATTCTGGTCGTCGCCGTTTCCCTTGCGTTGTTGCTGCGCCATCTCCGCGCGCGCATCCGCCGCCATTTGAGAAGCTTGAGCGGCCACTTTCCGGTCCTGTCCTGAGGGCTCCGCTGGAGCCAGCGCAGCGGCCCGAATTTGATTGGCTTTGATGAGCGTTGCCTGGGGATCGCCGGGCACTTTGGATGTGTCAACGCTGACTTCGCCGCCGGTGGCGTAACGCTTACCGTCGGGTCCGGTGGTGTAGCTGAAACTGGCCGGACCGGTTAAACCGCCGCCCGCAGCTTTGTGCGCGGCCTCATGAGCTTTGACTTCGCGATCGCGTGCTGCCAATTCCTTAACCTGCTGTTGTTGCTCCTTGGGCAATTCTTGTCGCGGGCCGGATTGATTGTCCTTTTCCGTTTGCGCAGGTTCTTGCTTCGCTCTTTCCTGTGATTGAGCGTCGGCACTGGCTGCTTCACTTTTAGCAAAAGGGAAGAATGCGGAAGGTGAATTGCCGACGGAATTTATAGCCATGGCGGGGTGGTTAGCGACGTTTATGCTTTAACGTTTAGCAATGTGCCTAACGTTTCATTGACGGCTTGTACCACTTTAACCGAGGCTTCTATTTGGTTGCGGTTAACGTTTAAATCCACCAGTGACTTCGCTAAGTCGGTGGTGTTTTCGCCGCCTTTGGCGCTTGCCGAGGCAATCTCTTGTGCATCGTGCTTGAGGTTGTCCATTCCTTTGTATATTCCCGTTAAACCGCTGGATATGCTGGGTATACTCATGACTAGACCTTTATGAGGTTACTAGAATCTGTCTCAAAATTGATCTTTCCCGTTTATACTTCGTTATCGCCTTTCTCAAATGCTCATTTACTACTTGTAAACTGCGCTTTTCGAAAGGCTCTGGCCTCGTATAAACGCAAAACCTCTAATTTTGAGATAGGTTCTAAACAGAATGAGGCTCTACTGGGTTGGTTATCGGCCGGTAAAATAAAATCTTAAATACGCCGGGTGTGACGTGGTTATCGGATTTGAAGAGTAATGGAGTGTGATATGAGGCTCTTTAGGTTATGAGTTTGTGGTGTTGCCGGATTGCCATAACACATCGCTACAGCCTTGTTGTTTATTTGTAGCGCGCGCTATGACAAATAACAGATCGGAAAGCCGGTTCAAATACATTAGTGAAATGTCGGAAATATCTTCATAATGGCTGAGGGTGATGAGGCGGCGTTCGGCCCTCCGGCATACGCTGCGGGCAAAATGGCAGTTGGCGGCAGCGGCAGTGCCGCCGGGTAAAATGAAGTCTTTTAGCGGCAGAAGATCTTTATTTAGATCGTCTAGCAATTCTTCTAAGCGGTCTACTTGTTCCAGCTTAAGTAGGTTGTAACCGGGGATGGATAATTCTCCGCCCAGATCAAACAGCTCATGTTGAATCTGAGTCAGGCTTTGTCTAATGAGCTTGGGAAGTTCGCAGGTCAACACGACGCCGATGACGCTGTTGAGTTCATCAACAGCGCCTATGGCTTCAATACGCTCGCAGTCTTTATCGGCCCGCGAGCCGTCGCCCAGGCCCGTGGTGCCATCGTCGCCGGTGCGGGTGTAGATTTTTGACAGTCTATTTCCCATGTTCTTAGCGGATAAGTTACATTTTTTGCGATGAATATTTGATTTGCATCAGGGCCAACAAACCTTGGGTATTATAACCGCTGACTAACTGGTACTGTTTATCAAATAGATTTTCAATTTTCAGGCCCAGGCCCCAGTTCTTGTCTAATTGATCCTCTATAAAAAGGTTCACTATGCCGTAACCGGGAAGTCTCACTCGCTCTCCCAGGTCGTCTATGTCCTCCCGATAAGAGCTATACATAGTTTCTATTCCTGAGGTAATGGAATTTTTAGTATAGCTGAATCGGCCGGTGAAACTTCTTTTTGAACGCCTTACCAGTAATTGATCATTGTCTTGGTCTTTGGGGTTTTGCAATACGCCTTCCGCATAGAAAGAAAACGGTTGTTGTTGGTAGTGATAGCTCACCTCAATACCGCGGATGCGGGATTTGCCTATATTTTCCATTTGACCGGGTTGAGGGCCTAAGAATCCATCGGCGTCGTGATATGTTATTAGGTTTTTGATCTCGTTTTGAAAAAGTGAAATGTTGCCGCGTTGATTTTTGTTGAACTTATACTTCAACCCCAGTTCGATATTCCTCGAGGTTTCAGGCTTAAGATCCGGATTGCCGGCGAATCCGAAACGTTCGCTGGCGTTCGGGGCGCGAAAACCCTTGCCGATGCCTGCCAATAAGCTGATTGACGGGCTTAGTGCCCATCCATAATCGATATTATAAGAATCTTCTGTTCCAAAATCCTCGTGATCTGTTAAACGGCCCGCAATTACAATCTTGTGGGCGCCAATTTTTGTGATGTCTTGGACGTACATCGCGTTGATGGACGTGTCTTCATCGTAGCCGATCCCAAACGACATGGAGGCGGTATTTTCTTGTGATAAATATAATCCCGCCGTTATTAAATGGTCAGTGCCGATTTTTATATCATTTTGCCAATCCAACGCATTGCGTTTGGTAATGCTGAAATCTGACGACTCAATGAGTGAAAAATCCGTAAAGTCGTAAATGCGGCTTATTTGATTTTGGTGTATTTCATCGGTTACGTGACTTAATTTGAGGGTCTGACCCCAATTACCTGTTCGGTATTTGGTGGTCAAGCTGGTGCTACTGTTTTTAAAATCCTGGTCTTTGGGAGTTTCCACATAATTTTCGTCCAAGCCGACATATTTCGTCGTTCCCCTGGATTGCCATGTGGCCAATTCCATATCGAGATTATTGGTGTCATACCCAAAATAGCCGTCAACGCTGATATTGTTATGCTCGCCGCCGAAGTCTTGAGTGATTCGAGGAGGAAAACCATCGGTGGAAAAAACTTGCCCGTTGGCCCCCAACCGCGTTGTGCTTTGTTTTGTATGGTAGGAGGCGTTATACTTTTTGGTGTTTTGCGCCCCAAATTCAGCTGAAGCTTGCCATTGTTGGCCTTGAGCGGCCCGTTTGGTGATAATGTTGACCACACCGCCCAGCGCTTCAGATCCGTACAACGAGGATCTGGGGCCTTTTACGATTTCTATTCGTTCGATCATATAGGGCGAGATATATTCCCAGGGTGGGCCTCCGGCGGTGCTTGGATTGATTTTTACGCCATCGATCATCAACAGTACGTGATCACTTTCCGTGCCTCTAATAAAGACAGAAGTTACCTGGCCCGGTCCGCCGTTTTTGCCTAGGTCCAGTCCGGCGTGCTGGCGCAACAGCTCAGCTACGTCGCTAGCATGGCTTTGCTCGATTTGTTCTGCGGTAATGACGATGACCGGTGCTATGTTTTGATTCAGAGTTTGCGGCGTTCTTGTCGCGGTAACAACAACAGGATCTAATGTATAGTTAGATGATTCCGCCAGCGCCAATGTAGAAAAAAAACAACCAACGAATAACAGTATATTTTTAAAGCTCACCTATTTTCCCCTTTCGCTAATTGGGCGCGATGCTCACCCGCACCGTGTTTATTGTTTTGATCGCGAAAAGGAGTGTTGGGAGGAAAAAGGAGTCAGCTCAGTCCTCACCGCGTCGCCCTCCGCAACCTGTGTTGGTATGCCAAGGGCCGGTCTCCGGACTCATGAGCTGGAAGTTTTCCTCCCTGGCGCCTTCCCATGCCGATGGCACAGTGGCGGTTGGCCAGGTATTTGCTCATTTACCGTTGCGGGGGCAGTGCCGGAATCGCTTGTTGTGATTGTCAGATAATCAGCTCACCGGTCTTCCCGTTTCATTCCATTGGCGAACGCCTTTGGAACACCCGAAGCAGCAAGGGAATTTATGCGCTTGTTGGCGTGTTGTCAATAATGAATATCTCGAAAACAGATTATGTGACCGACGGCACTGGATTTTTTAGGGGCATATGGGTTAAGTTGTACGTTCTGTGAAGGGATTTCATGAGGTGTTTAACGAATCAGTACTAATCAATCAACTTTCAGTCAGTTATGCATAAAATCATCGTCTTAAATGCTAAAGGCGGCAGTGGTAAAACCACCATTTCCACCAATCTCGCCGCTTGCTACGCCTCAAAAGGCCGTTTTCCCGCTTTATTGGATTATGACCCCCAGGGTTCCGCGTTAAATTGGCTGCGCACCCGTTCCAGCGACATGCCGAAAATCCATGGCGTGGAAGCCCATAAGAAAAACATGACAGTAACCCGCAGTTGGCAAATGCGCATGCCTAAAGAGGTGGACCGGGTCATAATCGATACCCCGGCGAGTATCGGGGGTGCGGATCTGGCCGATTATGTCCGGCAAGCGGACACCATTATCGTGCCGGTATTGCCATCGCCCATTGATATTCATACCGTCACCAGTTTTATCAAAGAAATCCTGGTGTTGGGGAAATTGAAAACCGGTCCCAACGCTAAGCGCTTAGGCGTGGTGGCCAACCGGGTAAAGGAAAACACCCGTGTTTATAACACCTTACAGACTTTTCTGGCGAGCTTGAACCTGCCTTTTATCACTGCGCTGCGCGACAGCCAATACTATATTCATGCCTTTGTGGAAGGTATCGGCATTCATGAATTGCGGGATGTCAGAGTGCATTCCCTGACCCAGCAATGGCAACCGTTGCTGGATTGGATTGACGAGGAAATCTCGGCGCCTCCCAAGGTTGTCAGCCAGCGTCCGCTGGATATGGTGCTCGATTAAACCTAGAAAAATCAGTTAGTCATAGCGCGATGAAAACAGGCCGGTTATCCGGTCCTGCGATTTTTCCAATCCGATAGTTGTACAAGCGGCTTAAGTTATTCTCGGTCAATAACTGGTGGCTGATCCCGCATTCCGGCTCCTGATCAATGTACAACAACATGGCATGGTCGCAGTATCTGGCTGCCAGATTGATGTCGTGTAAAATCATCACCACTGTACATTCTTGTTCTCGCGCATAACGCTTAAATAACATCAAAATCTGATGCTGATATTGTAAATCCAAGTGGTTGGTGGGCTCGTCCAGCAGAAACAACCGTGGTGTCTGGGTGAGCAAGGTTGCTACTGCCAATCGCTGGCGTTCACCGCCTGATAAGGTGTTGATTGGCCTCTGGGTCAGATGCTGCAAACCCACATGGGTCAGCGCTTCGGTGGCGATGCGATAGTCTTTAGCGTTTTCCCATTGCCAGGATTTGGTATAGGGGTGACGTCCCATCAACGTGGTTTCCATTACCGTACTGGGAAATGGGTCCTGGATCTCTTGAAACAACATACCGAGCATTTGCGCCAATTGCCGTCGCGGGTACTCCGCCAACGGGCGCTGTTGCAGCAAAATGTCACCGCTTTGCGCCGGCCGCAATCCCGCCAGGGTATGTAACAATGTGGTTTTTCCGGCGCCGTTGATGCCCAAGATCGCCCAGCACTGGCCCGGCTGAAACGCAACGCTGAGATCGGTACAAATGGTTTGTTGTGCGATTTGTACCTGAAGATGGCGGGTTTCCAGCAATGCACTCATAATCCTAGGATAAACTACTGGCGCTTTTATACATTAAAAACAAAAACAATGGCACGCCGATTAACGCCGTGATGACACCGACCGGCAATTGTTGCGGGGCCAGCCAGGTGCGTGCCACCGCGTCCGCCAATACCAGGATGACACCTCCCAGTAACACCGAGGCGGGTATGAGAAATCGGTGATCGTGCACGCCGCTTAGTCTCAACAAATGGGGAGTGATTAAGCCAATAAACGCAATACTGCCGGCCGTGGTGACGGCAACGGCGGTGATGACCGAAGCCAGCAAATAGATCTTGATGCGTAATTGAGCCACTGCGACACCTAAGGATTCGGCGATGAGTTCGCTGCGCGCCAGGATATTGAGCGATTTGGCGAAATAACCACTCAAAAGCAGTCCCAGTAGCAAAATGACGGCGCTATGGGTGGGGGCGGGCGCATAGCTGAGATCACCCATGAGCCAAAACAACATGCTGTGCAGGTTTCGCTCCGGGCTCACCGATAGGATAAAGCTAATAATTGCCCCCCAGCCGGCGGCGATAACCACGCCGGTTAACAGTAAGCGCGTTGGCGTCCAGGATCCTTGACCGTGGGCGATGGAAAATACTAAAAACATGGAGAGCAGAGCGCCTAAGAACGCGCTGCCTGTGAGCATATAGCCGCTTAGTCCCGCAAGCATAGCAAGCAAAGCCGCCACGGCGGCGCCGCCCGAGATGCC
>JASFLF010000027.1:0-12139 GCA_050118235.1 Gammaproteobacteria bacterium
AAGGGCATGTCTTGGCGCAAAACAGTTTGGGAATCATGTACCGCTTCGGTATGGGGGTGCAAAAGGACGCCGCCGAAGGGGCGAAATGGTTGCTGGAAGCGGCCGAACAAGGTTATGCCAAGAGCCAGGAGAATATCGGTTTGGTGTATTTGGATGGCGATGGCGTTGAACAAAACGATAAATTAGCGGCCAAATGGTTGAAGCAGGCGGCGGTACAAGGGCAAATGAGGGCCCAACTTACGCTGGGTTTGTTGACGCTGGCCGGTCGCGGGGTGGCGGAGAATCAAGCTGAAGGCATGCGCTGGATCGAACAAGCCGCCGCTCAAGGCTCTGCACAAGCCGCCATGGCATTGGCGAAAACCTATGAGCAAGGGTTGTATGGCAAGCCAAAAGATCCGCAGCAAGCCAATTATTGGTATCAGAGGGCGGGGCAGCCTAATCAGTAAGTTAACTCGGTGGCAAAAAGGTAATATCGTGACCATTTGTACAATGTCTTTCATGAAAAAACTCTCGCTCTTTTTCCTTATCCTTATTGCCTCTTCGGCACACGCCCAACCGCTGCTGCTGATATATTCCGGTAACCTTGATGGCGAACTCGAACCTTGCGGTTGCACGGAAGAAGGGAATTTTGGAGGCATCAATCGGCGCGTGAGCGTGTTTGATAAGCTGCGCGCGGAGCACCCGGAAATGGTGGCCATATCCGGCGGCGGCCTGATCTCGGCGGAGGGTAGTACCGATCACATCAAGGCCAAACATATCCTTAAAGGCTTTACTGCACTTAAGTACGATGCCATAGGCATGCAATGGAAAGACTTGTCTTATGGCATAGAGTTTCTTGGTCAAAATCAATTACCGTGGGTGGTGAGCAACTGGGACCACAAAGGTGTGCTCAAAGAAAAAGTCATCTCCCGTTCACTAGGCGATCAATCACTTCGTATAAAAATCTTCTCCTGGCTGGACCCTGATCATTCGCCCATGCGGCAAATGCACGGTGATCACACCATCGTCAATGACAACGCCGACCAACTCCAGGCCGATATCGCCAAAGCCGATACCGAAGGGTATATAACCGTATTGTTGACGTCCTTACCCCTGGAAGCCGTCCAAGACAGTTTTGATCTGAAAACGGTGGATATCGTTTTTGTCAAAGCGGCGTATGAAGTGTTCGGTGAGCCCAAGCAAGAAGGTAAAACCCTGGTATTGCAACCCGGCTCCCGGGGTATGCGAATCGCCAGACTGGATATGAACATAAACTCCAAAGGCGATATTGAAACGTGGAAGCATGAAGTGATAGCGCTGCCATCCAGCGTGCCGGATGCACCGCGTATGAAGGCTTGGTACGCCGCCTATAACGACGAGGTGAAGCAGGATTATCTAAAGCGGGTTGAAATACGTAAGCAGTTAAACTCAGGTGCCAGTGATTATGCCGGTGAAGAACAATGTAAGACGTGCCATGTCGCCGAGTATAAAAAATGGTTTGACAGCCAACACGCAATTGCCTATGAGGAACTAGAAGGGGTCAACAAAGCGTTCGATCCCGCCTGTATCGTATGCCATACCGTTGGCTTCGGTAAACCCGGCGGTTTCGTGGACATGAGCCTGACACCCCATTTATTAAACGTGCAATGCGAGAATTGTCACGGCGCCGCAAAAGCGCATGCCGAGTCCATGGGAAAAGAGCCGGTCACAAATCACAATTGGCCTAAGGAAAAAATCTGTGGCCAATGTCATGTGCAAAAACACAGTCCTTCCTTTACCGTCGAAAAATATTGGCCGAAAATAGCGCACTAATCTGGAGCGTTTTTCGTCGTTGACTGTAAAATTTTGCGCGTAAAGAGTCACTTGAGAATTCAGTGCGATCACAAAGTTATGCACTAAAATGGCGCGCGGCTCGGTGAGGCGGGAAACAATCAAGAACGTATAAGAAGATAACGCAGAGCGGGGCTTTCTGCTGTCTTTGATCTTGTGATATAAATACCGCCCTCTTAAAAAAGTGTTTAATAGTTTGCTTAAAAAACAATACAACAATTAGTTAGTCAGTATTTCATTGGCTAGCAGCGAACAGATCACCCGCGGGCGTTGGTTGTAAGAGAGTTGCCTGTAAAAAGCTGAACAAATCGGTTACAAAAATCGTATTAATAAAAAGATTCAACAATAAATTAAACAATAAATTAGAAGGGGAACAATTCATGGAGGCATTTAAATCCGGTAGCGACGTATTGTTTGTGTTGTTGGGCGCCATACTGGTCTTGGCCATGCATTCGGGCTTTGCCTTTCTGGAAGTCGGCACGGTGAGAAAGAAAAACCAAGTTAATGCCTTGGTGAAAATTATTACCGATTTTTCCATTTCCACCATAGCGTATTTTTTTATTGGCTATATGGTGGCCTACGGCATGGGCTTTTTGGACGGCGCGCAATCGCTGAATGAAAAGAACGGGTATGAGCTGGTGAAGTTTTTCTTTTTATTAACTTTTGCCGCCGCCATTCCGGCCATCATTTCCGGTGGTATCGCGGAACGGGCCAAGTTTTACCCGCAGTTGACCGCAAGTGCTGTCCTTGTTGCGCTGGTTTATCCTTTTTTCGAAGGGATTACCTGGAACGGCAATTTCGGTATTCAAACCTGGCTGGAAAATACCTTCGGTGCGGCTTTTCATGACTTTGCCGGCTCCATCGTGGTTCACGCCATGGGTGGTTGGATTGCGCTGGGGGCGGTGATCATATTGGGCGCCCGCCATGGCCGATACGGCAAAGATGGTGTGATCTCGGCCCACCCGCCCTCGAGTATTCCCTTTTTGGCTTTGGGCGCTTGGGTGTTATCCGTGGGTTGGTTTGGATTTAATGTGATGTCGGCGCAATCCGTGGAAGGCATAAGTGGATTAGTGGCATTGAATTCCCTCATGGCCATGGTAGGCGGGGTTTTGGCGGCTTTGGTGGCCGGTAAGAATGACCCGGGTTTCGTCCACAATGGCCCCTTGGCCGGGCTGGTGGCCGTATGCGCTGGCTCCGACGTGATGCATCCGGTGGGTGCTTTGGCCACCGGGTTGGTGGCTGGTGTGTTGTTTGTGTATACCTTTACCCTGACCCAAAACCGATGGAAGATCGATGATGTCTTGGGTGTGTGGCCTTTGCATGGCCTATGCGGCGCCTGGGGTGGCATTGCGGCGGGCATTTTCGGTTTGCAAGCGTTGGGCGGAATGGGGGGTGTAAGTTTTGTGTCCCAGCTTATCGGTACGGCTTTGGGTATTATCATTGCTTTGATTGGCGGATTTGCCGTATACGGGATCTTGAAGCATACCGTGGGTATTCGCCTGACCCAGGAGCAAGAATTTGAGGGCGCTGATTTGAGTATCCATAAAATTGCTTCCGAGCCAGCCTACGATAAATAAGCGCTTATCCAGCCATCACGCAATGGTAATCCGAGTATGTTTCAATCCGTGTCCTTATTTGATTGTGGGCCGGGCTTGAAACATGTCCGGAATGCCCGCATTTAGCAGCGTTAGTTCTATGCTTTTGATTTTTGGGAAAGTTTGTTAGGTAAAGAATTTAAGAATTTGAATCACCAAAATGGTCAAGATTCGCGGTGGTCGCGTTAAAAAGCACTATTGTACTCTCAATATGAGATAATCGGCTCTGCTGTGCTATTCTTTGATCATATCTACGATATTTTTGTATGACACGAAAGCTATTTATCAAAACATTTGGTTGCCAGATGAATGAATACGATTCCGCTAAAACCGCGGAGTTGTTAGGCGAAAGTCACAACGTCTTGCTGACCGATTCGCCGGAAAACGCCGACATATTATTATTAAATACTTGTTCGGTGCGGGAAAAAGCTCAGGAAAAAGTATTCTCATTGCTTGGCCGCTGGAAAGACATTAAAGCGCAACGTCCCGGTGTGGTGATCGGTGTGGGCGGTTGTGTGGCCAGTCAAGAAGGTGATGCCATTCGCGCCCGAGCCCCTTATGTGGACATAGTATACGGTCCGCAAACCTTGCATCGATTGCCGCACATGTTGGCCCAATTGTCATCCTCCGGTGTGGCCCAAGTGGATGTGTCTTTCCCTGAAATCGAAAAATTCGATAATCTGCCCGAACCGCATGCCAACGGTCCCACCGCATTTGTATCCATCATGGAAGGCTGCAGTAAATATTGTACCTTTTGCGTGGTGCCGTATACCCGCGGCGAAGAAATCAGCCGGCCGTTCGACGATGTGTTGGCGGAGGTTTCCCACCTGGCGGAGCAGGGCGTGCGGGAGATTACGCTGCTGGGACAAAATGTTAATGCATATCGAGGTGAGATGCACGACGGCGACTTTGCGGATCTGGCGTTGTTGATTCACTACGTAGCGGCCATCGATGGTATAGGCCGTATACGTTACACCACCTCCCATCCCATAGAGATGTCCGATGCGTTGATTAGCGTTTATGCCGAAGTGCCCGAACTGGTCGGCCATTTGCACTTGCCGGTACAAACGGGTTCGGATCGTATCCTGGCAATGATGAAACGAGGCCACACGGCATTGGAATACAAGGATAAAATCCGGCGCTTGCGCCAAGTGCGGCCCGACATCAGTATTTCGTCGGATTTTATTGTCGGTTTTCCGGGCGAGACCGAGGCGGATTTTCAACAAACCATGGATTTAATTAAAACTGTTGGGTTCGATCATTCGTTTAGTTTTGTGTACAGCGCCCGACCTGGCACGCCTGCTGCTTCTTTTCCCGATAACGTGCCTTTAGAGGTGAAAAAACAACGTTTGGCTATATTACAGAATCAAATCACCCGGCAAGCTATCGCCATCAGCCAGGCTATGGTCGGTAGTGTGCAACAAGTGCTGGTGGAAGGGCCTTCCAAGAAAGACCCCCATCAACTGCGCGGCCGCACTGAAAACAATCGAGTCGTGAATTTCACCGCTCATCCGCGCCTTGCGGGTGAGTTTGTCAATGTACAAATCACCGAAGCATTACCCAATTCATTGCGTGGCACTATTTTCAACGATGTTGTCGATGATTGCGTCAACGATGGTGTCAATAATGCTGTCAGTGATATCAATAGCGATGGCTTGTCCCAAAATTCCGACGATACCGTTGCCCAACAGGCCTAGGCCACAACATAGCCTTGAATCAACAGCCACAATCCAGCAATTTTATTCTCGAGCCCAGTGACAATGAACGACTGGCTAATTTGTGCGGCCAGTTCGATGGTCACTTGCGTCAAATCGAACGGCGTTTGGGCGTGGAGATTAACAACCGCGGCAACACGTTTAATGTTATAGGTGATCAGACCTCGGTGCTGATGGCGGGAGAAGTGTTAAAAGGTTTATATGAAGAGACGGGGCAGCACCAGTTGAGCGCCAAGCGAGTACATTTGTTTTTGCAGGAAGCCGGTATAGAAGAGCGCTTGGAACTCAGTAAAGACGATAAATCATTGCAGAACGTTGAGATTAAAACCAAGAAAGGTGTTGTTAAAGGTAGAGGTTTTAATCAGCAGCGCTATTTGCAGAATATTGTTACCCACGACATCAGTTTCGGTATCGGGCCGGCGGGTACCGGCAAGACTTATTTGGCGGTAGCGTGCGCGGTGGAGGCTTTGGAGCAAGAGAAGATCAGTCGTATCGTTCTGGCGCGCCCGGCGGTGGAGGCTGGTGAAAGATTAGGTTTTCTACCCGGTGATTTGGCGCAAAAAGTCGATCCGTATTTGCGTCCTTTGTATGACGCTTTATATGAAATGTTTGGGTTCGAGCGGGTGTTAAAACTGGTAGAGCGAGATATCATTGAAGTCGCTCCTTTGGCTTATATGCGCGGTCGCACCTTAAATGAGTCGTTTATTATATTGGATGAAGCGCAAAACACCACCGTGGAGCAAATGAAAATGTTTTTGACCCGCATCGGTTTCGGTTCCAGGGCGGTAATCACGGGGGATGTGACACAAATCGATTTGCCACGACATTCCTTGTCGGGTTTACGACATGTCATAGAAGTGCTTAAAGGTGTCGATGGCATAAGTTTTACGTTTTTTCAGGCAAAAGATGTTGTCAGACATCCTTTGGTGCAAAAAGTCGTGCAAGCGTATGAAAAATTCGAATCACTGGATAACGGAAACTCATAAGAAGATGGTTGGGAGTGCCCAGGCGGTGATCAATCTGGAATTGGATCTGCAAATTGCGCCTGAAATTGCGGAAAAAAACCAATTTCTACCTGCTCAAACCGTGGTGGAAAATTGGATATTGTCCACATTAGCAAATGCGAGTGTTTCGGGTGACAATCAATTGACGGTTCGAATAGTTGACGAACCGGAAATAAAGACGTTAAATGAATCTTACCGGCATAAGTCAGGAGTGACCAATGTGTTATCCTTTCCCTTTGAAACGCCTCCTGAAATTCCAATGGAGTCATTGGGAGAACTGTTTGGCGATTCGTTTGACAAATCGTTTGGCAAATTGTTGGGAGATATCATCATTTGTGCGCCGGTCGTGCAGCAAGAAGCGAGGCTGCAACACAAGCCATTGGGAGACCACTGGGCACACCTAATAGTTCATGGCACGTTACATTTGTTAGGTTACGATCATTTATCAGAGCTACAAGCTGAAAAAATGGAAACAATGGAAATTAACATTTTAGCGGAATTTGGAATTCCTAACCCATACACAGAGACGCAAGCACAATGAACGACGACCAGAGTAGAAGCGCTGCCTCCAAGGAAGGGGGGCAGTCGAGTACGTGGCTGGAACGCCTGAGTCAAGCACTACTAATTGAACCCAAAGACCGTGAGCAGCTAACGACACTACTGCGCAACGCCCAACAACGCAACCTTCTCGATGCTGATGCGCTTTCCATGATCGAAGGTGTATTGGATGTCTCGGAAATGCAAGCCAGGGATATTATGATTCCCCGCTCACAAATGGTTGTCGTCAAACAAGATGTCCCGCCAGAAGAGTTTTTACCCGTCATAATTGATTCTGCGCACTCGCGGTTTCCGGTCATCGGAGATAATCGCGACGAAGTTATCGGTATTTTACTGGCCAAAGACTTGTTGTCTTATTATGCGCAGGCCGACCGGGAGAGTTTCAACATACGCGATATATTGCGCCCGGCGGTATTCATTCCGGAAAGCAAACGCCTCAATGTATTGCTGAAGGATTTTCGCGCCAATCGCAATCACATGGCTATTGTGGTCGATGAGTATGGTGGTATTGCCGGATTGGTGACCATAGAAGATGTGTTGGAACAAATCGTGGGTGACATCGAAGATGAGCACGATTTCGAAGAAGACTTATATATCGTCAAACACAGCGATACCCGTTATACCGCCAAAGCGTTGACTCCCATAGAGGATTTCAACACCGAGTTCAACGCCGAGTTCAGCGATGATGAATTCGATACCATCGGAGGATTGCTGATTAGCAAATTCGGTCACGTGCCCGCCAGAGGTGAGGAGACCACCATTGGCAGGTTTAACTTTAAAATCTTAAGGGCCGATAGCCGGCGTATCCATCTTTTACAAGTTACCTTGCATGACCTTTCCCAAATATCCGAGGACCAGCAGCCCGCCGATATCGCATCTAACCGCATGTGAATAACAACTATAAAAAACTGGCGCAAGGGTGGAGAGGCGAAGCCATAGCATTGGCTGCCGGTCTCGCAGTGCCGTTTGCGTTTGCTCCCTACAATTTGATCTTTCTGGCCGTGTTATCCCCGGCTATACTCATTGGCCTGTGGCTGGTATCTTCGCCAAAACGGGCGTTTCTGCGTGGTTATCTCTATGGCATAGGCTATTTCGGTTTAGGTGTTTCCTGGGTGGCGGTGAGTATGTACCGTTTTGGCGGCATGAGTATGCCATTGGCAACGGTCGCCACGGCCGCTTTTGTATTGATCTGGGCGTTCATACCGGCGTTGCTGTCGTTTATGGTTGTGCGCTATTTTCAGCACGTTCGGCTGACCGTAAAGCTGTTGCTGATCATGCCCAGTTTGTGGGTGTTGTTCGAATGGGTACGCAACTGGTTGTTTACCGGTTTTCCGTGGATATTATTAGGCTATAGCGAGGTGGATGGTCCATTGGCGGGCTACGGCCCCCTATTCGGCGTCTATGGCATTTCTTGGTTGTTGATGTTTTGCGCCGCTTTGCTGGTGCTCTTGATACTGGAAAGGGGTAAATGGCGCTACTACTACGTAGCTGGATTTCTGGCCGTGTTCGTGATCGGCGCGCTGGCAGCGCAAATTTCATGGACCCATCCTTTTCACAAACCACTTAGAGTCAGCCTAATCCAAGGCAACATCCCGCAAGACATTAAATGGCATCCCGACCAACGTCGTCCCACCATCGATTTATACACCCGTTTAACCCGGGAGAACTGGGATAGTGATTTAATCATCTGGCCGGAAACCGCGATGCCTTTGTATTATCATCAAGCGGAGGGCATCCTGCAAAGATTGGGTGAAGAAGCCAGGGCCAACCACAGTGATTTACTTATCGGCATTCCGGTTATCGATTTTAGCAACGGCAAGCGATACTACAACAGCATAGTATCCATTGGTTCGAAAACCGACTTCTACCACAAACGGCATTTGGTCCCGTTTGGTGAATATATTCCATTAAAATCCATATTGGGTAATTTGCTGGGTTTTTTTCAAATCCCCATGGCGGACTTCAGTTCAGGACCCGCCGAGAAATCTTACCTGCAAGTGGCCGGTGTCAATGCCGGCATATCCATATGTTATGAAGACGTGTTCGGTGAAGAGGTTATACGCGCTTTGCCGCAGGCGCAGATTCTCGTCAATGTCAGCAACGACGCCTGGTTCGGCGACTCATTTGCCCCCCATCAACACTTGCAAAAAGCCCGCATGCGGGCCATAGAAACCGGGCGGCCAATGCTGCGCGCCACCAACAACGGTATATCGGCGCTGATCGACGAGAAAGGAAAACTCATTGCAGTATCGCCCCAATTCCAACAGTACGTTCTTACCGGCGAAGTCCAGCCCATGACCGGCAGCACTCCGTATAGTATATATGGTAATTGGGTGGTAATTGCGTTTTCCACGCTTTTATTAGTGCTCGGATTCTATTTTTCGCGCCGCAAATAGTGTAATTCAGTAGTAGCCTTGGACAATATGTATTTCATGTTGGCAAACGCCAATGTGGTTTTCACCTCAATAATCTTACGGCTGTCAGGGAATAGGTTTTTGATGCGATGCACTGTGAGCGTGGGTGTATATCCCGCATATAAATAGAGGTGAAATCCTAGTCGATTAACGTTACAAATTTACTAGTCTAAATAAGGGGGTATTAAGCATTTCATGCACTAAAGTGTTGCCTGGCAGTGCCGATGGTTTATTCGCCAAGGAATATTAAATGGAGAAACGAAAGTGGCCAAAACGAAGCGTTCGTTAAGTTTCAGGGAAAGCGTGGATCACATGGTGGATCGAGCGCTGCGTTTTTTAGATTTGGATGAGGGTGTTTCCAACGCGATTAAAGCCTGCAACTGTGTTTTGAAAGTCCAATTTCCGGTGAAAATCCGCGGCCAACTGCAAGTGTTTACGGGCTGGCGGGCGGTGCACAGCACCCACCGGTTGCCGGCCAAAGGCGGGATTCGTTTTGCGCCCATCGTGAATCAGGATGAAATCGAAGCCCTGGCGGCCTTGATGACGTACAAATGCGCCATTGTGGATGTGCCGTTTGGCGGTTCTAAAGGGGGCTTGCTGATCGATCCCCAGCAATACTCCCGTGATGAACTGCAACTGATTACCCGGCGCTTTACCGTGGAATTAGTGCGAAAAGGATTTTTAAGTCCCGCCACTAATGTGCCGGCGCCGGACATGGGAACGGGACAGCGGGAAATGGCCTGGATGGCGGACACCTATAAACATCTCTTTCCCGAAGATATCAATTACACCGCTTGTGTGACCGGTAAACCGGTAGGCCACGGTGGCATCCGAGGCCGTACCGAAGCTACGGGCCGAGGTGTGCAATATGCGTTGCAAGAGTTTTTCCGTCATGCCGATTGTGTCAAAGCGGCGGATTTAGCACCGGGATTGGGCGGGCAGCGGATTATTGTGCAAGGGTTTGGCAACGTGGGCTATCACGCGGCGAAATTCTTAAGCGAAGAAGATGATGCTAAAATCATTGCCGTTATTGATCGGGCCGGTGTCGTATGGGACGAAAACGGTTTGAACATTGAAGACCTGCAGCAATACAAGATACAACATAAATCCATCCAAGGTTATAGCGGGGCTAAATTCGATCAAAACGGTCATGCGGCGCTGGAAATGGAATGTGACATTATGATTCCGGCGGCGTTAGAAGCGCAAATTACATCAGAGAACGCCATCCGTATTAAGGCCAAATTGATTGCCGAAGCGGCCAACGGTCCGGTGACCTTCGAGGCCGATGAAATCCTGCGCAACAACGGTGTGACTATTTTGCCCGATGCTTATGTCAATGCCGGTGGGGTGATCGTTTCTTATTTCGAATGGATTCGAAATTTGTCCCACATTCGCTTCGGGCGCATTCAGCGGCGTTTCGATGAGCAGCGTGGCCACCATATTTCTACGGCCTTGCAAGAACTCACCGGCAACCAGCTGTCGGAACACTTGCACAATAAACTCACGGTAGGTGCCGATGAGCTGGCGTTGGTACGCTCCGGTCTGGATGACACCATGCGCGAAGCATTTCAAAGCATCAAAGCCATATACGACGCCAACGAGCAAGTACAGGATTTTCGTATGGCCGCTTATGTATCTGCGGTGGAAAAAATCTCTCGTACTTATCTGGATATTGGGGTCTATTAATTCATGTTTGGCAGTTCCTATCGAGAAACTATTTCACCACGAAGCGCACGAAGAAATATTTAGAAGCTTGTTTTCTTCCTTCGTGTTCTTCGTACGCTTCGTGGTGAATATTTGGGATTAAAGACTCATTTGCTGATGCGTTTGAACCGGTGTTTGCCGCACTCGGGACAAGGCGGGATTTGGGTAGTTTCCTGGAATTGCAGTTCATGGCCGCATTTCATGCATTTTAATGTGCCGGGGGCGGAGATTTCTCCACTCATCCAAATATTTTCCTGTTGCGCCCGCTCGGCCAGTTGATCGAGTTCCAGTTTGGTGGTGTCCACCGCCTGGCTCATCCAGTCCAATAATTTGGCTTCTACCAGTTGCACATCGAATCGCAGCCAGTCGCTCATTTCAGCACCTTCTTTGGACATATACTCGGCGGCGTCGTGAATGTCGCGCTTGAGATAGTCGGCGATTTGCTCGCTCTCCTCGCGGGTCAACTCGCCCAACGCGGAAGCCTTTTCCTTCGCCGCATCCACCGCGTAGTGCAGCCGGGAGGCCAGGTCTTCTTCCGTGCCTGCAAGGAGTTCCTTGACTCGCTCCAGCATGCGGTTATAACCGTGAACGTGTTTTTGTTCGGTGTTGTTCGGGCTGTTGTTATCAGTCATTGTGTTTGATCTCCGTCATACCTGTAGGTACAGTTTTGCCCAAAATGGCGTGTAATGGAAGCCGTGTCCATGATATGGGTCACAATCGTTTCATTTTCCAGATAACCAGCCCTCTCAACCTTTCCTGACAATAATTGACACTTCGGTTGTGGCGGGAGTTTCGACTGCGGTATCCTATGGCGCTTGTAATTGATCTGAGTGAAATATTGGCAAAATGAGCATAGAAGAACACTATAAACCGGAAAATATAGAATCCGAAGCGCAGGCATTCTGGGATAACAATGCGGCTTTTAAGGTCACGGAGGATCCCGCCAAACAGAAGTTTTACTGCCTGTCCATGTTCCCATACCCCAGTGGCCGTTTGCACATGGGCCATGTGCGTAATTACACCATAGGCGATGTCATCGCCCGTTATCAGCGTATGCTCGGAAAAAATGTCTTGCAACCCATGGGCTGGGACGCGTTCGGTATGCCCGCGGAAAATGCGGCCATCAAAAATCGGGTGCCGCCGGCCAAATGGACGTATGAAAATATCGCCTATATGCGCGAGCAGCTGAAACGCCTGGGGTTTGGTTACGACTGGGACCGGGAATTGGCCACCTGCACCCCCGAATATTACCGCTGGGAACAATGGTTGTTCACCCGTTTGTTCGAAAAAGGCTTGGTATACAAGAAAACCGCACCGGTGAACTGGTGTCCCAACGATTT
>JASFLF010000028.1:0-11972 GCA_050118235.1 Gammaproteobacteria bacterium
GCGCCGCGGCGGGCACCATAGGCTCGGCGGACCGTTATGAATACACTTTCATAGGCGATGCGGTGAACACTGCCAGCCGTTTGGATGGACTCACCAAACGCCTGGGTTACAACCTTATCACCTCAGCTGAAGTGTATAACGAACTGGGAACTGACTCGAAAGATAAGTTCGCCGATCTGGGCTGGCAAACCATACGTGGGAAAAGTACGGCCGTACATGTGTACGGCGCGGCGCCCTGCAATTCCATGGGCGACGATGACAAAGTCATTCCTTTTTCATATTCCAAATTGTTTGTATAACTACCGCTTTACAATACCGGTATAGAAGTCAGCATGAACTCCGAGACTTGAGTCGGAGTTCATGGATTAGATCAGGATAAAGGGATAAGGCTTGATTTTTTTTGTATACTTCGTGGTTTAATACAAGATCTTGAAAAACATCAAGCAACTTGCAATTGCAGTTCCCGTAAAATATAGCTGCGAATATCGATAGAAAAGGTTTCGGCTTTCACCACCCGGCGGATATCGAATTTACACGCATTGTTGCCATCGCAGAATTGTTCCAGATTAATAATTTTAGGCGGTTCGTAAGGTTTCTTGTCTTGGTCTCTCACTAGCATCACCCGCGGCAACAGTCTGCGTCCAGGATTGGCGCTGATGACGATGCCGATTTCTCCGGTATTCAATTCTATCGTGCTACCAATGGGATAAATGCCCAGGCATTGAATGAATTGCTCCACCAATAAACTATCAAACAGCTCATCACGCCACACGTACATATTCTTAAGCGCTTCGGTGCAAGTAATAGCGGGTTTGCCATGGAGTCCCGAAGTAACCGAATCGTATACGTCCGCAATAGACACTATTTTTGTAAACAAGCTTAATTGATCACCCAACAGCTTTTGCGGATAGCCTGAGCCGTTCATGCGCTCATGATGATCTCGCGCGATTTCGATGGCGCTCTGCGGCAATCCACTGGCCTTCATTAACAACTCCACGCCGTGACGGGTGTGTTGCTTCATGACTTCCAGTTCTTCCTGGCTTCGTTTTTCGCTTTTACATAAAATTTCGTTGGGGACTCTGGTTTCGCCAATATCGTGCAGCAACGCGCCCGTACCCAATTCATACAACGGTTTCTTTTCCAAGCCGATATAACGTCCGAATATCAAACTCAAGGTGCACACATTGATTGAATGGGTCACCGATTGTTCATCTTTGGTCTCCAGCGCGCTCAATAACATTAAAGCATCGGGATTTCGAATGACGCTGTCGGCGATCGCCACTACAGTAGATTTAATTTCCTGCGCATTTAATGAACACCCCGAACGGGTATCATTAAAGATTTTGTCCATTTTTTTAGTAGCGTGCTGATAAATTTGTTTCGCCTTTGGAAATTCTTGTTCGAATTCCGCTTGATAAGGTATGGCGAAACGTTGGCGTTTTATTTTCGGCTGGCTAGTTTTTGGTAGATGACTGACAGCCGCCGCGGATTTTTGAGGCAGCGGAACCACGCTTTTTTCCGGATCTACATACACATAGCTACAAGTATCACCCAGTTGTTCGATTTCCTGCATATTGGTAATTCGAAAACCCTGAAACAAAAACGGGGTTTCCAGCCAAGGACGGTCGAGTTCTGAAACGTACATTCCTTTTTTTAAATCTTTGATTTCCACCATTACTTTCATCATGATTTTTCTTACCAGACTGCGAATTTTGATAGGATTGATAACTTCACCCGAATTACGCCATACCTAAGCGCAACTCCAACAGGCCTGAATTTAGGTTACAGCGTTTCAGTAGTTATTTCGGCCTTAAACCGAAAAACTTTTGCCAACAATGTCGCAAATTGAACAACCCAAACTAAGCTGTAACCTATTGAATTATTTATCTAAATCAACCGGCATTCGGACCGTTTTTCCATGCCCGTTCGACGGAAAAAATTTACTAGCCGAGACTAATTGACGAGTTTTAGAGCGGTGGACACAGCTGTCCGGGTTCGGCGTGAACAAACCATTGCACAAAACGTTCCGCTGCGCTCTCTCCTTCCGCGGGAGCCCAGGCAGCGAAGTCTTTGTCAGTGACCGGTTGGTATGGGCCTTTCTTGATCTCAAACAATACCGTTGCGGACTGTAATGACACTATGGTGTGCCAGGTATTACCGGGGATTTCAATCGCCACATTGGGACCGCCATGGGACAATACGATTTTTTCCAGAACCTTGCCATCCGGCTGGAAGGTCAATACTGCGGCGCTTCCCGCGACGATTTGGAAAAACTCCCATCGATCTTCGCCTTGATGACGATGTGGTCGAACATAAGTGTTGGGTTCCATGGCGTTAAATAAACGCTGAACCGGATCATCTAGTTGCGTGTGTAAATTGTAATTTTTGCGTAAACGAGGGAGCGATCTGGCCGTTTCACTTAATTGGGATAACAGGCTGGTGTCAATGACAGTTACAGTATCGCTCATAGAGGCATACTGTAAATGCGGTGAACACACAATTCAACATACCGAAGGCGCTGTCACGGCTAAATTTATCTAACGTCACTCCATTCCATTCTGGAGAGCATATCGTAATAAGCACGGGCGCCTTTCTCCATGAAAAAATAATTTTTCACACCCGCTTTTTCCAAGGCATATTGCAACCAACGAACCTGGCTGCCCACTTCATCGTAAATATACAAAGTTTTGTTTTGGTATTTAGCCATTTCGATGTAGCGATTCAATTTACGTCTATCATCCAGGCTCGCCCACTTTTCCAAACCGGGATAAAATCCAATACCCGCTCGCTGGAATTTGTCACGTACGTCGATCACAATGGCGTTATGCCGCGAGCGCGCGATGGATTCACTAAACAAATCGGGGTCCAGCAAGCGCGATTGAAAGGATTTTTTCCCAATCAGTTTATCGGGATCCACAGGGGATTGCCCCAGTAACACCGCGTGATTCGGGTAGGCTTTGGTCCAATCAAAAATTCCCGCGTCAAACGCAATAATGTTGTCCACTCCCGCTTCTTGAGCCTTTTTTACCGCTTGATACGATTTCAGGCAGCGATGGCCATTGCAATAAACCGCAATTTGTTTGTTGGTGGATTGACGTAATTTGACAATGTCGGATTCGAATGACTTATCGGCCACCGGCATATTCATCGCACCTTTGACGCGCAAAGTTTGGAATTCGTATTGCGACCGCACATCCACAATGATCACATCATTTTTTTGTGTAAATAACTCATTGAGTTCTATGTAGGGTACGTCAGGAAATTTTACCCGCCCGGGGAATTCATCTTCCGCAGCCAAGAGACTGCTAAACCATATCATGATCGACGCTGACAGAATGCGATGATTAGATTTGACCATGTTCCCCCCCTGCTACCCGTGTGGGTTTTACTGATTTTAATTTTAAGGTTATACGCTTGCGCCTTATCTACCTAATAAACAAAAGCTTACCTGTAAGTATTCCGCGTGAAAATTCGTATGTTTTATGAAGGATAAATAAAAATTATGAGCGTATGCGTAAAATCATAGGGAAAGATTTTTTATAACTTACTGTTGCACCTGTTGAGCAACTAGTTTTGCATCCGGCACATGCAAATTGATGGCGGCGGCTACTTCAAGACACATTCCAGGAGCGGGTTTTAAACTCACCCACAAGACATTCAAATTCAGATTAAGGTCTGCAAACACCACGTGGCGCTCATAAAAAGCCAACACTTTTTCGATTTTCAGCACTACTTCTTTAATGCTTTGTGGCGACATAGAACGTAGTTTAGGGATAATCATCATAAAATCGCTCAGAGGTTTACCTTCCGAGTCCCTGGCCGGTACTCGCTTCCATAGGGGATCCGCCGGGGCCACATCGCCACTATACATAAGTCTCAATTCTTTCAACTTCATCATTTCTATTCCAAGCCGGGATACTAATGAGTATGGCACAATATTTTGTTTCCTTAATCAAGAATTATCCAAGCCAGAGATGTACCTCTAACTTATTGTTAAATATAACCATTCTCTATAGAATGAGAGTTTTCAGAGCTGCCCGAAAATAAGATAGATGCTTTTGGAAGTAATACAGGAGATAATAAGCACCGTCATGAAAATTTCATAAAAGTTTTACGTGTTTGCAATATAAATCCCCTATCATTATCAACAAGTCGTGAGCATGGTTATATTATCGTGGGAACCTTGTTAAAAAAAATCAATCACTTCGATCTAGTCGCCTTCCAATGGTGCTTATCCAGAAAGCATTCGCGCCAACTCGCGATGGTGAGCCGTTGGGTATCTCATACGGGTGACGGCGTTTATTACGTCATCATCGGGATCATCGTTGCCCTGTTTGAGCCTGTCTTTGGACTGCCCTTCTTCTTGACTGGGTTGCTTGCCTTTTCCGTTGAGTTGCCTCTTTATCTGGTGTTAAAGAATTCCATCAAACGCCGCCGGCCCGACGATGTGATTACCGAGTTTGTGGCCTTCCTTATTCCTTCGGATAAGTTCAGCTTCCCATCCGGACACACAGCCGCCGCCTTTGTCATGGCAACGTTGGCCAGTTTTTATTACCCATCTTTTTCGTTGCTGGCCTATAGTACAGCGTCAGTAATTGGATTTTCCCGCGTCTTGTTGGGCGTACATTTTCCCAGTGACATTCTAGCCGGAGCGTTACTCGGTACCTGTAGCACCCTGTTGGCGGTTTTTCTATACAGCTAATCAATTAAAACCTCAAGGAATGCGGATATTATATGGTGTGCAAGCAACCGGAAACGGCCATATTACCCGGGCGCGAACCATGGCCAGGCAACTGCAAGGCTCTAACCTTCACGTAGATTATTTATTTTCCGGCCGCGAGCCCTGTAAATTGTTCAACATGGAACCATTTGGTGACTATCGCTGTTACCGGGGTCTCACATTTATTACCAGCAAAGGCAAACTCCGCTACCTGGACACATGGTTAAAAAACCATCTATTGGAATTTGTTCATGATGTCTATCGACTGGACTTGTCCGATTACGACCTGGTATTAACCGATTTTGAACCCATCACTGCGTGGGCGGCAAAAATACATAAAAAATCCAGTATCGCCATTGGTCATCAATACGCTTTTTTACACAATGTTCCTAAGGTGGGTGACAACCTGGTTACCCGCCTTATTTTAAAGATATTTGCGCCTGCCGATATATGTTTGGGGGTACACTGGCATCAGTTCGATAAAATGATTTTACCGCCGCTAATCGAACCTCCAAAACACGCCGTCAGCTGTGACGCGAAAAAGATTCTGGTCTACCTGCCCTTTGACGACACCGCCGGAGTCGTCCAATGGCTGGAAAATTTTCCTCAATATACTTTTCATATTTATTGCGAATACCCACACGCAAAAATTCAAGGACATCTTCATTTACACCCTTATTCCAGGGAGAAATTTCAGTTGGATTTAGCCAGTTGCGGCGGGGTCATATCCAATGCTGGTTTCGGCCTGTCCAGTGAAGCCCTGCAATACGGTAAGAAAATTTTAGTCAAACCGCTGCTAGGACAAATGGAACAGCTTTCCAACGCAGAGGCCTTATTGCAACTGAATTTAGGCGATGTAATTTATGAATACGATGATGAGAAATTAATCCGCTGGTTGGAAAAGCCGAGTTCCCGACCTGTTGTATATCCCAATGTCGCCAAAGCCATTGTCAATTGGCTCAAGAACGGTTGGGTACAACGACCTTCCCAATTGGCCAGAGATTTGTGGAAACAAGTTGAATACGCTAATCCCCCATTCTAATTTATCCAATCAATGGTGATCTTCCTTACGGCAAAACAGTTTTTCTTTTGTGGATTTATCGCACAAGTTGCTCACAAATAAATCAATCTTTAAGAAAAATAACATGCCACTCAACATTATCTGAAAACATAACAATTGATTCATATTTTCTTCATTAATCTGTCACGAAATCATTCTATGGTGCGCGGGTACCAGACTGCTAGCACGCAACAAAGTGTGTAAGAAAGCATGCAAGAAATACTGTCTGGAAAATTTTCGTCTCACGCAATTTTTACTACAAACCGAAAAAGGAGTTATCCATGCGCCGCAACATAATAACATTTACCATGGTTTCGCTTGTTGTCGCACTATCGGTGGCAACATCCGCATTGGCCCATAATAAGGAGTCTGGCAAATACTATAATCCCAGTAAAAACCACAGTGTGCAACTAGGCCCGCGTCCGTTCTTTTTAGTCAATGACATGGATGACAGCAAACTTAAACACAAATTACAAAGGTGCTCCGAAGGACCCTTCAAACGCAGCGATTTTTCTATTGGCCACCGCGGCGCAGGTTTGCAATTCCCGGAACACACCAAAGAGTCTTACCTAGCAGCGGCCCGCATGGGTGCCGGCATTTTGGAATGTGACGTCACTTTTACCAAAGACAAAGAATTGGTGTGCCGCCACTCACAATGCGATCTGCACACCACCACAAACATTCTCGTCACGCCATTAGCAGAGAAATGCACCACGCAATTTACTCCAGCGGTATACGACGCTCAAGGTAATCTTGTTACACCGGCGTCGGCCGTGTGCTGTACCAGCGATATCACTGTGGCCGAATTTAAAACCCTCAAGGGCAAAATGGACGCATCGAATCCCGCTGCCACCACAGTGGAAGAATACATGGACGCCACCCCAAATTTTCGTACAGACCTGTACTCCACACCTGGTACATTGATGACCCACGCCGAGAGCATCGAGCTTTTCAAAAACCTGGGCGTAAAAATGACACCGGAGTTGAAAAGTCCCAGTGTTGAAATGCCGTACGACAGCGATGGTGACGGCGTCGGTGATTACTCTCAAGAAGACTACGCCCAGCAAATGATCGATGAATACAAAGCGGCCAGAGTTTCACCCCAAAAGGTATGGGCGCAATCTTTTAATTTGAACGACATTTTATATTGGATCAATCAAGAACCCCAATTCGGCAAACAAGCCGTTTATTTGGATGACGCCGACACCATCAACGACCTGCCGGACTTGGCGGAACTGGAATCCTACGCCGCCCAAGGTGTCAACATCGTAGCGCCGCCCATGTGGGCCTTGGTGGCCGTTGATGGCAACCAGCAAATCGTTCCATCCCAATACGCCATGAACGCCAAAGCCGCCGGCTTGGATATTATCACCTGGACTCTGGAACGTTCGGGTCTGTTAAAAGATCACGGCGGCTGGTACTACCAGACCACTAACTCCGTTATCAACAACGACGGTGACATGCTGACTCTACTGGACGTATTGGCACAAGACGTGGGCATCATCGGTATCTTCTCCGACTGGCCGGCTACAGTAACGTACTATGCAAATTGTATGGGTTTAAAATAATAGAGGTAAGAGCGGCAGGAAGCCGGTTACAATCACCCTTAAGAGCCGGGCTGCAATAGCCCAGCTCAATTTTTTTAGAAATCCCACGTCACTCACCACACTCCTGCCTTTCGCTTTCCCAGCACACACATCCCTGCAAGTATCGCAAAATCAGCGCGCTTTTGATTTATTTTATAGGTTTTTGTTTACAACCTGGCGCTGATATAAGCCACAATTTCCGAATCCTCGTAACTGTTGGAGGTGAGTGCCTTCTCCAGTATATAGCGTGCCTGCTCGGAATCTTTGACCGCCAACAAGCCTTCTGCCGCCACCATGCGGGTGCGCATATCGGCGTGCGGGTTACGCAAATAGTCTTCCAGTTTGCGCAGCGTTTCCAAATTATTGTAACGCCGAGTCAAAGTGCCAATCATATCGGCAAAATATTCTTGGGAATAATCCACTTCGCCAACCAATTCCAATGTACCTTCTACGGCTCCCACGCTGTTAATGCCTGCCAGCGCCTGGCTGAATTTTTTAAATTGATTCAGGTTACCGTTGTCATAAGCACTTTTGGCCAACGCCCCCAGTGTTTCCGAATGCATGGATATAACAGCCCACAAGTTCTTTTGTTCCGTGTCATCAGCCGATAAATAATAATCCACCATGGCACCGGTCATGGCGGAATCTTGTTTTGTCCCTACCAAGGTATTGTTAAACACATTGCGTACATGATCGGCAAACCTTTCTGATGATCCGCTGCGCCCGGACATTACATCAAAAACCGCCGCAATGCCTTGGGGATTATGCAGTTTGGAAATCATCCAGGTGTGTTTGGCGGCGTAGTCCTGGTAGCCGTCAATATCGGCTTGCTGCAAAATGTCAAACAGCTTTTTGACATACATACCCCGGCCGTCTTTAATCATTTGCTGCGTAATGATGATTCTGGAGTTCAGGTCCACGGAAGGTTGCAACAGATATTCAAATACCGGCAACATGGATTTATTACCTAATTCAATGATTTGATAAGTCAACTCCAACAACATGCCTTTGGGCACGCCCTGGTTCATGAGAAGCTCTTTGATTCGTTGCAAACATTCCGGACACTGGCTGATTTCTTCCCACAGTGCATTCACTTCGCTTCGGTTGTTGCCACTCCACGCCGTCATATAGGCATCGATGAGCTGCAGCGGCGTTTGCGTTTTCGGCTGTTGGGCGTCCTTAGCCGCACTAAGAGAAACCTTTTCCTGAAAATGACTTGCCGATGTGGAACGTGATTCCAATGAAGACGGGCTTCCAGAGTCAATGACCGGCTCAGCAAACGGCGTTGCAATGGTTTTTGCGGAAGTCATCGTCGGCCCGCCGCTTTGTTTCTGTGACAGGCTATTATCCGCTTTTTTTGCGGTATCCCGCATATCACTGCCACTGGTTAACAGCAATAAGCCACCAACCAATAATCCGGTGATAGCGAGAAGTATTTTCAGTCTGAAAGTCACTTTGGATCGGTATAACTTTTATGTTTTCAATTACGTTTTCAACTATGTTTTCAACAACGTCCATAAACCTATGGCGATAAAACCAATGCCTGCAATATAGTGCAATTGTTTCTCGCTGATGTAATTGGATATCACACTGCCCGCCAGAACACCCATTGCCGAAGTTAACACCAAAGCCAGTGAAGCGCCTATAAATACCGTCATTTTACTAACCTCTTTATCGGTAGCAAATAACAGGGTCGCCAACTGCGTTTTATCCCCCAACTCGGCGACAAATATTGTAACGAATACGGTTAACAAAATTTTCCAATCCATCCTATACCTTTTCGTTTGTTGTTTTGAATGAGCGATTATAAGACACTTAGCAAAAAACAGTTTATAAAGACATTACTGTTTGTATTGTTCACTTATTGTCATTACTGAAAGTCCCTGGAACGCGCATCCAATTGCCCTAGCCAAGCGCTTAGGTCTTCCAGCTTTTTGGCGATTAGATGTAATACCCCGTCTTCCTGTTGCACGGTGCCGGTCACCGCCAAAAGCCGGGCTTTTAATAACGCTTTTTTTTGTTGTTCGGCAATGTTCGGCCACACTACTACATTGGTGTGTCCAAGCTCGTCTTCTAGTGTCACAAACATGACATTGTTGGCCGAGCCGGGACGCTGTCGACAAATAACCAGACCCGCCGCTTTGGCGAGTGTGCCAGTGGGTAAATCCCACAGTTCCAGCGAAGTGCGTATTTTTTGGTTTGCCAATCGCCCTCTTAATAATGCCAACGGATGGCGGCCGACGCTCAGGCCAACGGTTGCGTAGTCCGAGACGATATCCTGGCCTTCGGTGGATTTACGCAACATGACTTCGGTTTCATAAAACTCCGGTACAGGAAACAAAGCCAAGCCATTTTCCGTGCCGGCCACCTGCCAAAACGCCTGGTGGCGATCGCCCGTTAAACACTTTAAGGCATTGGCTGCCGCCAAACTTCGCATATCGCTTTTATTGAGTTTAGCGCGGCTCGCGAGGTCTTGCACACTGACAAATTCATTGCGCGTACGCGCCTCGCAAATGGCGGCGATACCTGGGCCGGAAAGTCCTTTGACCATGCGAAATCCCAAGCGTAACGCCAGCGTTGGATTGGCGATGGTGTCTGCCGCAAAGTGCTCCAGCGTACAGTCATTATCACTGCGATTAATGTCCACCGGCAGCACGTTAATGCCATGGCGTTGGGCGTCACGCACTAATTGCGCGGGGGCGTAAAACCCCATGGGTTGGCTGTTCAACAAAGCACACACAAACGCCACAGGGTGATAGCGCTTCAACCAGGATGAGGCATACGCCAATAAGGCAAAGCTGGCCGAATGGGATTCGGGAAAACCGTATTCGCCAAAGCCTTTTATTTGCCGGAATATTTGCTGGGCAAATTCTTCGGAATACCCTCTGGCTTTCATGCCGTTCAACAGCATACCTTCAAATTTGTCCAGGCCGCCTTTGCGTTTCCAGGCCGCCATGCTACGGCGCAGTTGATCCGCTTCCCCGGCGCTAAAACCGGCCGCGACCATGGCCAACTGCATAACTTGCTCCTGGAAAATCGGCACCCCTAAGGTGCGTTGCAATACGTGTCGCACCGCTTCATCAGGATAAGTCACATCTTCTTTACCGTTACGCCTGGCCAAATAGGGATGTACCATATCACCCTGAATAGGGCCGGGTCTGATAATGGCGATTTGGATCACCAAATCATAATAATTGGCGGGCCTCAACCGGGGCAACATGGACATTTGCGCCCGCGATTCGATTTGAAACACGCCGATGGTGTCGGCTTGTTGAATCATGGCATAGACCTCGGGATCTTCCGGCGGGATGTCCGCCAGGGAAAACGGTTTGTGGGTATAGTCACTGATGTAGGTGAGCGCTTTGCGGATGGCGCTTAACATGCCTAAGGCGAGCACATCCACTTTGAGCAACCCCAAGGCTTCCAAATCGTCTTTCTCCCATTGAATCACGGTGCGATCCGCCATGGCGGCGTTTTCGATTGGCACTAATTGCGACAGCTTGCCTTCGCTGATGACGAAACCACCCACGTGCTGAGACAAGTGCCGGGGAAAACCAATAAGCAGCCCCACTAAATACAACAGTTTTTTGATCAAAGGGTTGTCCGGCGAAAAACCGTTGGCCCGCAACTCGTCTTCGGCGATTTCCTTTTTGTGCCACCAATAAATGGATTTGGCCAACCGGTCCACTTGATCCAAATTCATGCCCAGCGCCTTGCCCACATCGCGCACGGCACTTTTCGGCTGATAGGTAATCACGGTTGCCGCCAAGGCGGCGCGGTCGCGGCCGTATTTGCGGTAGATGTATTGAATCACTTCCTCACGGCGCTCGTGTTCGAAGTCCACGTCTATGTCCGGCGGTTCATTACGCTCTTTGGATATAAAACGCTCGAACAACAGCTGCATGCGGTCCGGATCCACTTCGGTAATGCCCAGGCAATAACAAATGGCGGAATTGGCCGCCGAACCCCGCCCTTGACACAAAATTCCCTGGCTGCGCGCATAACTGACGATATCATGCACCGTTAAAAAATAATGTTCATAGTTCAATTCTCGCACCAACGCGAGTTCGTGTTCCACCAACCGGCGCACCTTGTGGGGCACGCCTCGGGGCCAACGCCGGCGCATGCCTTGTTCGGTTAATTGTTTGAGCCAGGATTGCGGGGAATGGTCTTTGGGGACCAGTTCGTGCGGGTATTCATAACGCAATTCGTCCAATGAGAACTTGCACTGCCCGGCAATGCGTACAGTCTCTTGCAACAAAGCCTCAGGATACGTTTTTGCAAGCTGTTGCAGACTTCGCAAATGGCGTTCGGCGTTGGCGTATAAGGCGTAACCTAACCTGGATAATGGTTTACCCAAACGGATGGCCGTCACGGTGTCTTGCAACACCCGGCGCTGACGCACGTGCATATGCACGTCACCGGCGGCGCATAAGGGAATACCGTGTTTTTTACTCAGTGAGCCGAAACGGCTTAACTGTTTGCGTTCCTGGCCCATCAACAATAGTTCCACGGCAATCCAAAGCCGCCGGGGAAATAAGTCTGCCAACCACAGTAAAGCCGCTTCATCGGCATCGACTTCGGGCAGCCACAACGCCAGACACCC